>QEUR01000238.1 GCA_003577095.1 Acidobacteriota bacterium | reverse complement strand
TCACGCCGGCCGGTCCATCACACCTGGCGCCGGCAAAACCCATGCAGGTCAGCCCGAAGACGACAACCAGCCTAAGAGCCAGACGCCAGGTGATCAGGATCCAACCACCGCAACCAGTGCGGTGACATTCACCCTGACACTGACACGCAGCCTACTGGTGGTCCGTGGGAGCGACGCACCTGGCTGACGTGGCCGTCAGCCGGCCAGCTCCGGCATCACCTCGTCCTCGAAGAGCTCGATGCCCGAGGTGTCGTAGGCGGAGTCCACGAAGACGGTGATCGCGTACGTCATACCGAGCCGCTCCAGGCCCTGCAGCGTCTCGACGACCTGCTCGGGCGTGCCGACCGCGGGCTGCCGGCGCAGGCTGTCGACCTGGTGGTCGGCCTTCTCCTCGCCCACCCCGCCCCGGAGCATCCGGTCGCGGATGCCGGCGAGACGGTCCTCCACCTCGGCCTCGTCCCGCCCGAGGACGACGTTGAAGTTGGCGCTACGCACGATCGAGTCGAAGTCGCGCCCGACGTCCCGGCAGTGCCCGCGCAGGACCTCGGACTTGTGCTCGAACGTCTCGGGGTTCCCGGAGAAGTTGGTGCAGTCGGCGTACTCGGCCGCGATCCGCAGCGTCTTCTGCTCGCCGCCGCCCGCGACCCAGACCGGTATGCCGTTGCGCTCGGAGCCGGGGAACCCGGGCACGCTGCCCTGCAGCGGCCGGGGCCAGCAGAGGGCGCCGTCGACCTGGTAGTGCCGCCCGTCGAGGGTCGCGGAGCCGGTGGTCCACATCTGGCGGAAGATCTCGACGCCCTCGCGCAGCCGCGCCAGCCGCTCGCCGGCGCTGGGGAAGCCGTAGCCGTAGGCGCGCCACTCGTGCTCGTACCAGCCGGCGCCGATCCCCATCTCGACGCGGCCGCCGGAGATCGCGTCGACCGTGGCGGCGACCTTGGCCAGGTAGGTCGGCTCGCGGTAGCTCATGCAGGTGCACATCTGCCCCAGCCGGACCCGCCCCGTCGTGGCCGCGAACGCGGACATCAGCGTCCACGCCTCGTGGGTGGCCTCCTGGGTCGGCTCGGGAGTGGTGTGGAAGTGGTCGTAGACCCACAGCGACTCCCAGGCCTCCTCCGCGTCCGCGCGCTGGGCGAGGTCGAGCATCACCCCCCACTGCCGCTCCGGGGGGATGCCGACGAGGTCCATCCGCCAGCCCTGGGGCACGAAGATTCCGAAGCGCATGGACCCCAACGTAGTTCCAGGGTCCGACCCGGTCGCGGCGGACCCGTGCTGGTGGCGTCAGCCGGAGCGCCGGCCCCGCAGCCGCTCGCCCTTGGCGCGGGCCTGGTCGCGCAGGTCGTCGGCGAACCTGGCCAGCTGCTCCCGCAGCCGCCCGGCGTTGCGGGCGCCGGCCACGGACACCGTCGCCACCGGGATGCCGGCCGGCATCTGCACGATCGAGAGCAGTGAGTCGAGGCCGTCGAGGTGCTTCAGCGGCACCGGGACCCCGATGACCGGCAGCACGGTGACCGAGGCGAGCATGCCGGGCAGGTGGGCCGCGCCGCCCGCGCCGGCGATGATGACCCGCAGCCCGCGCGCCTGCGCCCGCTGGCCGTAGGCGATCATCTCCTGCGGCATCCGGTGCGCCGAGACGACGTCGGCCTCGTAGGGGACGCCGAACTCCTCCAGGGCGAGCGCCGCCGCCTCCATCACCGGCCAGTCGCTGTCGCTGCCCATCACCAGGCCGACGAGGGGGGCCGCCCCCGTGCTGAGGTCGGTCATTCGGTCACCACTCCCTGCAGGTAGTCGGCGGCGTGCCGGGCGCGGCCGCGCAGCTCCTCGAGGGACTCCGTCGACCCGTCGCCGCCGTAGACGGTGACGTGGCCCAGCTTGCGGCCCGGCCGCACTCCCTTGCCGTAGAGGTGGATCTTCAGGCCCGGGTCGCGCGCCATCAGGTGCTTGTAGGTCCCGTAGAGCTGGGGGTAGTCCCCGCCGAGCACGTTGGCAGACGCGGTCCACGGGTCGCGCGCCGACGGGTCGCCCAGCGGCAGGTCCAGCACCGCGCGCAGGTGCTGCTCGAACTGGCTGGTCACCGACCCGTCGATCGTCCAGTGCCCGCTGTTGTGCGGGCGCATCGCGAGCTCGTTGACCAGGTATGAGGCACCGCCGGTCCGCGGGTCGGTCACCTCGAAGGCCTCCACCGCCATCACGCCGGTCACGCCGAGCTCGCCGGCGATCCGCAGCGCGCCCTCGGTCAGCGAGGCGGCCAGGTCCGGGTCCAGCCCGGGCGCGGGGGCCAGCACCTCGGTGTTGATGCCGCCCTCCTGCACGGTCTCGACGACCGGCCAGGCCGCGGCCTGGCCGGAGGGGCTGCGCGCGACCATGACCGACAGCTCGCGGGTGAACTCCACGGCCTCCTCCAGCAGCAGGCCGTCGGCCAGGCCCTCCTCGCCCACGCCGGACAGCCACGGCGCCACCTCGGCGGGCCCGGCGCACACCTGGACGCCCTTGCCGTCGTAGCCGCCGCGCGGGGCCTTGACCACCAACGGCCAGCCCACCTCGGCGGCGAAGTCCGCCACGTCCTCGGCGGTGCGCGCGCGGGCCCACCGGGGGCAGGGCAGCCCGAGCGCCGTGAGTCGCTCGCGCATCGCCAGCTTGTCCTGGGCGTGGACGAGCGCGGCCGGGCTGGGGTGCAGGGCGACGCCGTCCTCGGCGAGGACCGCCAGCACCTCCTGGGGCACGTGCTCGTGGTCGAAGGTGACGACGTCGCAGTGCCGAGCCCAGGCGCGCAGGGCCTCGAGGTCGGCGTGGTGGCCGACGGGGCTGTGCGGCACGACGAGCGCCGCGGCGGCGGTCGGCGACTCGGCGAGCACGGAGAGGGTCAGCGACAGCGCGACCGCGGGCGGCTGGCACATCCGCGCCAGCTGCCCGCCGCCGACGATGCCGACCACCGGGAAGCCGCCCTCGGGGCGCAACGGGACCAATCCCCCGTCCGGGTCGTCCGGGGACGGGGCGGGCAGCGTCGTCGGGTTCACGGTCAGACCCTACCCAGTGGACGCCCGTAGACTCGCCCGGGTGACCCCGCAGCGCCCCACCCTCGTCGCACGGCTGAGAGGCCTCTACGACACCCTGGCCCGCGAGGTCGCCAAGTTCGGCACCGTGGGTGCGCTCGCCTTCCTGCTCGACACGGTGCTCTACAACGTCCTGGTCTTCGGCCTCCCCGGCGTCGTGGACGGACCGATGTCGGGACAGCCCCTGCTGGGCAAGGTCGTCTCGACCAGCATCGCGACGGTCTTCTCCTGGCTCGGCAACCGGCTGTGGACCTTCCGGCACCGGCGCCGGTCGGCGGTCGCGCACGAGTTCGCGCTCTTCCTGTTCTTCAACGCCGTCGGGCTCGCGATCGCGCTGGCCTGCCTGGGCTTCTCCCGCTACGTGCTGGACCTGCACAGCCAGCTGGCCGACAACGTCTCGGGCAACGGCGTAGGGCTGGTGCTCGGCACGCTCTTCCGGTTCTGGGCCTACCGCACCTTCGTCTTCCGCGGCGAGCTCGCGGCCGAGGAGGACGCGGACGGGCGGGCGGAGGAGCGGCGCGAGGCCGCCGGACGGGGCGCCTCCGCCGGGGAGGGCCCGACGCCCGACGGTCAGGGCGTCGTCGCCAGCGGCAGGTAGAGGGAGAAGACCGGCGGCCGCACCCGGGTCAGCTCCAGCCGCCCGCCCATCGTGTCGGCCGTGTCCCGCGCCACCGCCAGCCCGAGACCGGTGCCCTGGCCGGTGGTCACCGCCCGCTCGAAGATCGAGCGCGCCATCGAGTCCGGGATGCCGGGCCCCTGGTCGGCGACGGTGAAGACCGCTGACGGACCGGACCGGCCGACGTGCACCTCGACCCTGCCCCGGCCGTGGACGAGGGCGTTCTCCACGAGCGTGTTGAGCACCTGGGAGACGGCCGGGGCGCTGGCCTCCACGATGATGCCCCGCTCGCTGGTGATGACGATCTCGCGCTGCTGCTCGGCGAAGGCCGGCGTCCACTCCTTGTCCAGCCCGGCCAGCACGTGGTCCACCGCGCTGAGCGCACCCCCGCTGGCGTGCCCGACCCTGGTGCGGCGCAGCAGCTCGTCGACCACGCCGGTGAGGCGCTCGACCTGGCCGATGGCGATCTCGGCCTCGGTGCGGGCCACGGCCGCGTCGTCGGCCTGCGCGATCTCCTCCAGCCGCAGCAGGAGCGCTGCCAGGGGCGTGCGCAGCTGGTGGGAGGCGTCGGCGGCGAAGGAGCGCTCGGAGACCAGCGCCCGCGCGAAGGTGCTGTGGTGGCGGTCGATCTCCCGGGCGACCGCGTCGATCTCCAGGATGCCCGCACGCCACGGCGGCGGCTCGACCAGCCGGCCGGGGCGGGTCTGGGGGTCCAGCGCGAAGCCGCCGGAGGCCATCTCGTCGGTGCGGTGGGCCAGCCTGCGCAGCGGGTCGGCCACCTCCTCGGCGGTCCGGTCCACCAGCGGCCGCAGCACCCAGGCCACCACCGCGACGATGGACAGCGCGCCCAGCGCCACGGTGACGATCAGCGCCCACATCGGCGGGGCGCCCCGACCCTCGGCGAGCGCGACGAGGACCCACACCACCAGGCCGGTCACCCCGGCGACCACGCCGGAGACGACGAGCAGGACCCTCAGCGCGAGCTCGCGCAGGACCGCGCGCACGAGCGGTCAGTCCGCCGCTTCGTCGTCGCCGTCGGCGGGGTCGTCCTGGAAGCGGAAGCCGACCCCGCGCACGGTGACGATGTGGCGGGGGTTGTGGGCGTCGTCGCCGATCTTGCGGCGCAGCACCGAGACGTGCATGTCGAGGGTCTTGGTCGAGCCGAACCAGCTGTCCCAGACCTCGCGCATGAGCAGCTCGCGCGGCACGACACGTCCCTCCTCCCGCATGAGGACCCGCAGCAGGTCGAACTCCTTGGTGGTCAGCCGCACCTCCTGGTCGTGCAGGAAGACGCGCCGGGCCTGCACGTCCATCCGCAGCGCGCCGCCCTCGCGCTGGGCCAGCGGCTCCGGGCCCCGGCGCAGCAGCGCCCGCACCCGGGCGAGCAGCTCGCCGAGGCGGAAGGGCTTGGTCACGTAGTCGTCGGCGCCCGCGTCCAGGCCGACGACCGTGTCGACCTCCTCGCTGCGGGCGGTGAGCATGAGCACGGGGGTGCGCACGCCGGCGTCGCGGATCGCGCGGCAGACGTCCACGCCGTCGATGTGCGGGAGCCCGAGGTCGAGGATCACCAGGTCGTGCGCGGGTTCCTGGACGGCCTCGCTCATGGCCGCGCGCCCGTCGTCGGCGATCGTCACCACGTATCCCTCCCTCCGCAGCGCCCGCGCGAGCGGATCGGAGATCGTCGGGTCGTCCTCGGCCAGCAGCACCCTGGTCATGTCGTCCTTCCTCCTCGCCACCAGACTGTAGGCCCTCGGTTCACGAACCGGGCCACTCCGGTGCCCGCTTCTCCACGAACGCGGCCACGCCCTCGGCCCGGTCGCGGCTGAACGCGGTCGCCCGCCAGCACCCGTCCTCGATCTCCAGGCCGGCCGCCAGGTCGGTGCCCATGCCCAGCCGCATGGCCTTCTTGGCGTTGCGCACCGCCACCGGGGAGTTGCCGGCGATCCGCAGCGCGATCTCCAGCGCCCGCGCCCTCGCCGCGCCGGCGTCCACCAGCTCGTCGACGACCCCCAGCCGGTGCCCCTCGGACCCGGTCAGCCGGCGCGCGGTGAAGATCATCGACGCGGCGCGCGACCAGCCTACCCGGCGGGTGAGCAGCTGGGTCCCTCCGCCGCCGGGGATGACGCCGACGCCCACCTCGGGCAGCGCGAGCGTGGCGCGCTCCCCGGCGACGACGAGGTCGCAGGACAGCGCGATCTCCATACCTCCCCCGAGGGCGTAGCCCTCGACCGCGGCGACGGCGGGGACCGGCAGGTCGAGGACGCCGCGGTAGGCCTGCCTGGACACGAGCCGGTGGTCCATCATCTGCGCGTCGGTGAAGCCGTTGCGCTCCTTGAGGTCGGCGCCGACGCAGAAGGCCTTCTCGTGCGTGCTGGTCACCACGACCGCGCGCACCGAGGGGTCGGCGGCGAGCCGGGCGGTGGTGGCGGTGATCTCCTCGCTGAACGCGGTGCTGATCGCGTTCATCGCCTCCGGGCGGTCGAGGGCCAGCCAGCATCGTGGGTGCGTCCATGGAGGCAGGCTACTGGGGGCGCAGGTGCTCCACGTCACCGGCGTGGTGCAGCGTGACCCCCTGCCCGCCCTCGACGAGCAGCGCCCCGGAGTCGTCCACGCCGACCGCGGTGCCGGTGGTCCGCCCGCCGTCCGGCCGGTGCCCCACGACCGGCCGGCCGACCGTCACGCACCGGTCCAGGTATGCCGCGCGCACCGTCCCGAGGTCCTCCTCCACGAGCGCCGCGTGCCAGCGGGCGAGCCGGTCGAGGTATGCGGTGAGGAGTCCCTCGCGCGCCCCCTCCGGCAGCGGCGCCCCGCCGCGGGCGAGGCGCCAGGAGGTCGCCGTCGGCACCGGCAGCTGGTCGGCGTCGTGGTCGACGTTGACGCCGGTGCCGACCACGACGCTGCCGTCGGCGGCGACCTGGGCGAGCACGCCGGCGACCTTGCCGTGGGTGCTCCCCCGGCCGTCCCCGCCGCGGATCGGGAGCAGCACGTCGTTGGGCCACTTGAGCACGGCGTCCACCGGCCACCTGCTCGCCCCCAGCGCCTCGGCGAGGGCCAGCCCGGCGACGAGCGGCACCCAGCCCATCAGCGCGGGGGCCACGGGAGGGACCACGGCGGAGATCGCCATACCCGTGCCCGGGGGCGAGCTCCAGCCGCGCCCGCGGCGCCCGCGCCCGGAGGTCTGGTGGTCGGCGACGACGACCCGTCCCGGGCGGGGGTCGGCGAGCGCCTCGTCGTTGGTCGAGCCGACCGACTCGTGGTGCTCCGGCGCGGCCCATCGCAGCGTGTCCATGGGACAACGTTAGGTTGGTCCTCATGAGCGACACCGTCAGCGCCGACCAGCAGGCCGGCAGCCCGGGCACGGGCGGCCGCGACGAGGAGGCCGGGCCCGACCTGCGGACCACCGCCGGCCGGCTCGCCGACTACCACGCGCGGGTGGAGGAGGCGGTGCACGCCGGCTCCGCAAAGGCCGTGGAGAAGCAGCACGCCAAGGGCAAGAAGACCGCGCGGGAGCGTATCGAGGCGCTGCTCGACGAGGGCAGCTTCACCGAGCTGGACGCCCTGGCCAGGCACCGCTCGACCGCCTTCGGGCAGGAGAGGAACCGCCCCTACGGCGACGGCGTGGTGACCGGCTACGGCACCGTCGACGGGCGGCCGGTCGCGGTCTTCTCCCAGGACTTCACCGTCTTCGGCGGCTCCCTCGGCGAGGTCTTCGGCGAGAAGATCGTCAAGGTGATGGACCTGGCGATGAAGATCGGCTGCCCGGTCGTGGGCATCAACGACTCCGGCGGCGCGCGGATCCAGGAGGGCGTGGTGGCCCTCGGGCTCTACGCGGAGATCTTCCGCCGCAACGTCGACGCCTCCGGCGTCGTCCCGCAGATCTCCCTGGTCATGGGTCCGTGCGCGGGCGGGGCGGTCTACTCGCCCGCCATCACCGACTTCGTCGTGATGGTCGACCAGACCTCGCACATGTTCATCACCGGTCCAGACGTCATCAAGACCGTCACCGGCGAGGACGTGACCTTCGAGGACCTGGGCGGCGCGCGCACCCACAACACGACCTCCGGCGTGGCCCACTACATGGCCAGCGACGAGGACGACGCGCTCGACTACGTCCGCGAGCTGCTGGGCTTCCTCCCCCAGAACAACCTCGAGGACCCGCCGACCTTCGACGTGGAGCCGCTCGACGAGGTCACCGACACCGACCGGGAGCTGGACGGCCTGGTACCCGACTCGGCCAACATGCCCTACGACATCAAGACCGCGGTCCGGGCGGTGCTCGACGACGAGGACTTCCTCGAGGTCCAGGAGCTCTTCGCGCCCAACATCGTCGTCGGCTTCGGCCGGGTCGAGGGCCGCTCGGTCGGCGTGGTCGCCAACCAGCCGATGCAGCTGGCGGGGACGCTGGACATCGACGCCTCGGAGAAGGCGGCCCGCTTCGTGCGCACCTGCGACGCCTTCAACATCCCGATCCTGACCTTCGTCGACGTCCCGGGGTTCCTGCCCGGCACCGACCAGGAGTTCGGCGGGATCATCCGGCGCGGCGCCAAGCTGCTGTTCGCCTACGCGGAGGCGACCGTCCCGCTGGTCACCGTGATCACCCGCAAGGCCTACGGCGGGGCCTACGACGTCATGGGCTCCAAGCACCTGGGGGCCGACGTCAACCTGGCCTGGCCCACGGCCCAGATCGCGGTCATGGGCGCCCAGGGCGCGGTCAACATCCTCTACCGCCGCGAGCTGGCCGAGGTCGCCGCCGAGGGCGGGGACGTCGAGGCCGAGCGCGCCCGCCGGATCAGGGAGTACGAGGACACCCTCGCCAACCCCTACATCGCCGCCGAGCGCGGCTACGTCGACGCGGTCATCGCGCCCTCGGAGACCCGGGTCCAGGTGGCACGTGCGCTGCGGATGCTGCACTCCAAGCGCTCCCACCGCGCGCCCCGCAAGCACGGGAACATCCCGCTGTGAGCGTCCGGGAGGCCGAGGGTCGGCCGGCGGGCGAGGACGGCGCGCCGGTGCCGGTGATCCGGGTCGAGCGCGGCAACCCCACGCCCGAGCAGCTCGCGGCCCTGACCGTGGTGCTCGCCGCCGCCGGCTCGCGCGGCGGCG
>QEUR01000237.1 GCA_003577095.1 Acidobacteriota bacterium | reverse complement strand
CTCGTCGTGTCGGCCTTCGCGTCGCTGCCGGACGTGCGGGGGACGTGGACCCCGCAGCTGCGGGACGGCTCGGCCCTGGTGCTGGTCGACCTGGGCACCGGGCGGGACCGGCTGGGCGGTTCGATGCTGGCCCAGGTCCGGGGCGAGTTCGGCGGCACGGTGCCCGACCTGGACGACGCGGAGCGGCTGACGAGGCTGGCCGCGGCGCTCGGCGAGCTGCGCGCGAGCGGGTCCGTGACCGCATACCACGACCGCTCCGACGGCGGGCTGTGGGCGGCCGCCTGCGAGATGGCCTTCGCCGGTGCCGTCGGCGTCGAGCTGGACGTGGCGTCGGTCGCGGCGCTGTTCACCGAGGAGCTCGGCGTCGTGCTCGGCGTCCCGGCGGACGGCGTCGGGGACGTGCTCGACGCGCTCGGCCGGCACGGCCTGGGCGACCTCGCGCGGGTCGTCGGTCGCACCGCGGCCGACCGCCGGGTCCGGGTGGTCGTCGGCGGCACTGCGCTCCTGGAGGAGCCGCTGCGCGACCTGGCGCAGGCGTGGGACGAGGTGTCGTGGCGGATCGCCGGTCTGCGCGACAACCCGGGGTGCGCCGACGAGGAGCACGCCGCCTTCGGCGCGGACGACGACCCCGGCCTGTCGGTGCGGCCGAGCTTCGACCCGGCCGACGACGTGGCGGCGCCCTACCTCAACCTCGGGGCACGGCCGGCCGTGGCGATCCTGCGCGAGCAGGGCGTCAACTCGCACGTGGAGACCGCCTTCGCGTTCGACCGCGCCGGGTTCGACACCTACGACGTGCACATGACGGACCTGCAGGCGGGGCGTTTCGACCTGTCCGACCCCTCCGTCAGGGGACTGGTGGCCTGCGGCGGGTTCTCCTATGGCGACACGCTCGGCGCGGGTGAGGGCTGGGCCCGGTCGGTCCTCTTCAACGAGCGGCTCAAGGACACCTTCTCCGCGTTCTTCCACCGCGGGGACACCTTCGCGCTCGGGATCTGCAACGGCTGCCAGATGTTCGCCGCGCTGGCCGACCTGATCCCCGGCGCCGAGGCGTGGCCCCGGTTCACCCGCAACCGGTCAGAGCAGTACGAGGCCCGGCTGTCGATGCTGGAGGTGCTCGACAGCCCGTCGATCTTCTTCTCCGGGATGGCCGGGTCGCAGGTCCCGATCGCGGTCGCGCACGGCGAGGGCTTCGCCAACTTCTCCGCCCGCGGCGACGAGACCAGGGTGCTGCGCGCCGCCCGCTACGTCGACAACCGCGGCCGCGTCGCCACGGCATACCCCGCGAACCCGAACGGCTCCCCCGACGGCCTGACCGCGGTGACCACCGCGGACGGGCGGTTCACCGCGATGATGCCGCACCCCGAGCGGGTGCAGCGCAACGTGCAGATGTCGTGGACCTCGGGGCCGGTCGAGCAGGAGAGCCCGTGGCTGCGGATGTTCCGCAACGCGCGCGTCTGGGTCGGATGACCTGACGGTCAGGCGTCGGCGGCCCACCGGTCGAGCGCGGCCTGGATCCCGGCGTCGCTCATCGTGGACGGGGTCCCGACGATCCACTGGTGGCCGAAGGGGTCGCGGAAGCGGCCCTGCCTCGCCCCGTAGGGCTGGTCGGCGACCTCGAAGACCAGCTGCGCGCCACGCTCCAGGGCGAGGGCCGCGACGGCGTCGGGGTCGTCGCACTCGACGTCCAGCACGACACCGCCACCGCCCTCCGGAGGAGCGGGGTCGTGCCGGTCGACGTCCTTGACCTGGAGGGCGTCGCCGCTGGGCAGCTCCAGCTCGGCGAGGACGACGGCTCCGCCCATGGTGAAGCGGGAGACGGTCCGCGCGCCGAGCACCGCCTCGTAGAAGGCAATGGCGGCGTCCGCGCCGTCGACGACGAGCTTGGGTCGTAGGCGTCGCTGGCTCATCTGCTCCACGGTAGCCCGGCCCCGGTCCGCCCGCGAGGGCTCAGCCGACGGCCCGGGCGACCAGTTCCCTGAGCTTCTCGGCGTCGGTGATGGTGGTGAGGGCCCAGGAGATCGGCCACATGGTGCCGTCGTCGAGGTCGGCCCCCTCGTCGAAGGTGATCGTCGAGTAGCGGGTGCCGAACTTCGAGGCGGCCTGGAACATGAGCACGGTCCTGCCGTCGGCGTCGGCGTAGGCCGGCATGCCGTACATCGTCTTCGCCGTCAGGTCCGGTGCGAGCTCCTTGACCATCGCGTGCACCCGCCTGGCGACGGCCTGCTCGTCCTCGGTCATCTCCGCGATCTTCTCGAGGACCGCCTGCTCCAGCTTCTCCTTCTTCTGGCTGGCCCGCAGCTCCTTGGCCCGGTCCTTGACCGCCTGCTTCTCCGCCGCGGACAGGGTCTTGTCGGTCTTTGCCACCCTTCTCCTCCCGCCGGTCAGGCCTGCTGGATGCGGACCGAGTTGCCGGCAGGGTCGCGCACCGCGAAGTCGCGGGCGCCCCAGTCCTGGTCCATCGGCTCCTGCACGATGTCGGCCCCGCTGGCCTGCACCCTCTCGAAGGCCGCGTCCAGGTCCGAGGCGGCCAGGTTGATGCCGGCGTAGGTGCCCTTGGCCATCATCTCGGCGATGACCGCGCGCTCGTCGTCGCTGATGCCGGGGTCGACGGCCGGCGGGTGCAGCACGATCGAGGTGCCGGGCTGCCCGGGCGGACCGACCGTGATCCACCGCATGGTGCCCGACCCCACGTCGCCGCGGACCTCGAAGCCCAGCGCGTCGCGGTAGAACGCCAGCGACGCCTCGGGGTCGTCGGCCGGCAGGAAGCTCGAAGAAATGGTGATGTCCATGGCATTCACGGTAGGTCCGTCGTGGCCAGCGGCGCTTCTCGATTCCTGATCGGTCTGGTCACGTTCTTCGTCACGCACGGGGGTATGGCCAGCTCGGCCGCGTCCCGCCGGTACACGCTCGGGGAGACGCCGACCAGCTCGGAGAACCTGGTGCTGAAGGTGCCCAGGGAGGAGAACCCGACCTCGAAGCAGACCTGCGTGACGCTCAGGTCGCCGCGGCGCAGCAGGGTCATCGCCCGCTCGATCCGGCGGGTCATCAGGTAGGAGTAGGGGGACTCGCCGTAGGCCTCCTTGAACCTGCGCGACAGGTGCCCCGCGGACATGTGCACCCCCCTGGCGAGGGCCTCCACGTCGAGCGGCTGGGCGAACTCGCGGTCCATCCGGTCGCGCACGGCACGCAGGAGCCGCAGGTCGCGCAGCCGCTGCTCGCGGGCCTGCCGCCCGGGGGCGGCGGAGGGGTGCGTCGGGGTCGCCACACCCGACATCGTGCCCCGAGCGCGACCGCGGCGCCAGCGGCCCGGCACGACTACCGTCGGACCATGGACGCGACACCCAGGACGAGCCGGCCGACCTTCCCGGACGGCTACGGCATACCGACCACGAGCGAGGGACTGCTGACGTGGGACCAGGTCGAGCCGAGGCTGCGCGAGGCGATGCACTACTGGATCAGCAGCGTGCGCCCCGACCGCCGACCGCACTCCGTCCCGCGGTGGGGCGTGTGGCTGGACGACCGGTTCTGGTACGACGGCGCGCCGACCACCCGGCACACCCGCAACGTGGAGGCGAACCCGGCCGTGACGCTCACCCTGGAGAGCGGCTCCGAGGTGGTCATCGTCGAGGGCGAGTCGCACGCCACCCGCGCCCATCCGGACGGCCTGGGAGCTCGGCTCGCGGCGGCCTTCGCGAAGTACCACGACGCCGGCTACCGCCCCGGCCCGGACTCCTGGTCCGGCGACGACGGCGGCGGGCTGCGCGTGATCACGCCGACGCGGGCGATGGCGTGGTTCTCCTTCCCCGCCGACTGCACGCGGTTCACCTTCGCCGCGGGGCAGGTCTGAGGATGGGGTGGCGCACGGGCGGGACCGAGGACCGGCCGGCGCTCTTCTTCGACGGGCCAGAGGACTTCCGGCGTTGGCTGGCGGAGCATCACGACAGCGCGGACGAGCTGTGGATGGGGCTGCACAAGCGCCACGTCGAGGACCGCGGTCTCACCTGGGACGAGGCGGTCCCCGTCGCGCTGTGCTTCGGGTGGATCGACTCCCTCAGCCAGCGGATCGACGAGGACAGCCGGCGGCAGCGGTGGACGCCGCGGCGCCCGGGCAGCACGTGGAGCGCGGTCAACGTCGCGCACGTCGAGCGGCTCCTGGCGGAGGGCCTCATGCAGCCCGCGGGCATCGCCGCGTTCGAGGCCCGGACCGCGGGGAGCACCGCGGTCTACTCCTACGAGGGCGAGGAGCTCACCCTGGCGCCCGAGCAGCTGGAGCTGCTGCGCGACGACCCGGCAGCGTGGGCGTTCTGGGGCGAGGCGACGCCCTCCTACCGCAGGCTCGCCGCGTCCTGGGTCACCTCGGCCAAGCGGGAGGCGACCCGGCGCTCACGGCTGGAGACGCTGGTCGCGGACTGCGCAGCAGGCCGGCTCGTGCCGCCCCAGCGCTACGGGGAGACGCCCCGCTGGGTGGAACGGGCCGCGGCCGCCGCGCGGGCAGCCACCCCCTAGAGCTCCGCGCGCGGGGTCAGGCGCCGACCGGCCCCGCGACCATGTCGTGCAGCACGATCGACTCCTCGCGGCCGGGGCCGACGCCGACCACCGACACGCGGGTGCCCATCATCTCCTCGAGCCGGCGCACGTAGCGCTGGGCGTTGACCGGCAGCTCCTCGAAGGTCCGGCAGCCGGTGATGTCCTCGCTCCAGCCGTCCAGCTCCTCGTAGACCGGCCGGGCGTGGTGGAAGTCGGACTGGTTCGCGGGCATCTCCTCCACCCGGGTGCCCTGCACGTCGTAGGCCACGCACACGGGGATCTTCTCCAGCCCGGTGAGCACGTCGAGCTTGGTGATGACCATGTCGGTGATGCCGTTGATCCGCTGCGCGTAGCGGCCGACCACCACGTCGGCCCAGCCGCAGCGGCG
>QEUR01000236.1 GCA_003577095.1 Acidobacteriota bacterium | reverse complement strand
GGTAGAGGTTGCGGGCGGCCAGCAGCATGCCGGCGATCACCAGCTCCTTGACCGCGTTGGCGTTGGCGCCCGGGGTGTTGAACACCGGGATGCCCAGCGCGGCGAGCCGGTCGACCGGGATGTTGTTGGTGCCGGCGCCGGCGCGCGCCACCGCGTACAGGCTCGGGGGCACCTCCATGGAGTGCAAGTCGGCCGAGCGGAGCAGGATGGCCCGCGGCGCGTCGATGTCGGTGCCCACGTCGAAGCGGTCCCGGTCGAGGCGCTGGAGGCCCACCGGGCTGATGGCGTTCATGGTCCTGATGGCGAACTTCGTCATGGGTCAGCCGTTCTTGTTCTCGAAGTCGGTCATGAGGTCGACGAGGGCCTGGACACCCTCGAGCGGCATGGCGTTGTAGAGACTGGCGCGCATGCCGCCCACGCTGCGGTGCCCGCCGAGGCCGGACAGCCCGGCGTCCGCGGCGGCCGCGAGGAAGGGCTTCTCCAGCGCCGGGTCGGGCACGAGGAAGGGCACGTTCATCCAGGAGCGGGCGGCCGGGTCGACCGGGTTGCGGTAGAACCCCGAGGAGTCGATCGCGCCGTAGAGCAGGTCGGCCTTGGCCCTGTTGCGCTCGGCCATCGCGGTCAGGCCGCCCTGCGCCTCGACCCACTCCAGCACCAGGCCGACGAGGTACCAGGCCAGCGTCGGAGGAGTGTTGAGCATCGAGCCGGCCGCGTCCATCGCCGCCCAGTCCAGGACCGTGGGCACCGGGGTGCCGTCCCCCGCCCTGCCGAGCAGGTCGCGCCGCACGATCACGAGCGTCAGGCCGGCCGGACCGAGGTTCTTCTGGGCCCCGGCGTAGATCACGCCGAACCTGCTCACGTCGAGCGGGCGGGAGAGGATGGTGGAGCTGGCGTCGGTCACCAGCGGCACCCCGCCGGCGTCCGGCACGTAGGGGAACTCCACGCCGCCGATGGTCTCGTTGAGCGTGTAGTGCAGGTAGGCCGCGTCGCGGGGGACCTGCAGGGAGCCCTCGGCGGGGACGGTCGCGTAGCCGGACTCCTTCTCGTCGGCGACGACCTCCACCTCGAGGTACCTGCGCGCCTCGGCGATGGCCTTCGTGCTCCAGGAACCGGTGTTGACGTAGGCGGCGGTGGCGCCCGGTCCGGCGAGGTTGAGCGGCACGGCGCTGAACTGCCCGGTGGCGCCGCCCTGGAGGAAGAGCACGGCATACTCCTCCGGCACGTGCAGCAGCGACCGGAGGCGGGCCTCGGCGGCCTCCGCGATCCCGACGAACTCCTTGCTGCGGTGCGACATCTCCATCACCGACATCCCGGAACCGTGCCAGTCCAGCAGCTCGGACTGGGCACGCTCGAGCACCTCGAGGGGCATGGTCGCGGGGCCGGCGGAGAAGTTGTAGACGCGCACTGGCGGAACCTTCGGTCGGAGGACGTGGGGGACCGGGACGCGCACGCGGCCCGGCGGGGCTCGGCGTCGAGCGTGGGTCCACGTTATCGTCGCCGCCCGCGGCGCACGAAGGCGCTTCCCTGTGGCGTCGCGCACGTCCGGCGGTAGCCTGCGCGCCATGGCCGCCCGACGCGTCCCGGAGGGACCCGCACCCGACCCCGCCGTGCAGAAGCTGCGCATCCGCTACGCCAAGCGCGGCCGGATGCGCTTCACCTCCACCCGCGACTTCCAGCGTGCCCTCGAGCGGGCGGTGCGTCGCGCCGGGCTGCCGGTGGCGTTCTCGGCCGGCTTCCACCCCCATCCCAAGATCTCCTACGCCAACGCCGCACCGACGGGCGCCGCCAGCGAGGCGGAGTACGTCGAGGTCTCGCTCACCGAGCGGGTCGAGCCCGCCCGGGTGGCACCGCTGCTCGACGCCTCGCTGCCCGAGGGCCTGGACGTTGTCGAGGTGGTCGACGGCGAGGACCTGGAGGGGTCCCTCGCCGACCGGCTCCAGGGGAGCGTGTGGGCGCTGCGGTTCCGCGCCGGTGGCCAGCACCTGGACCGTATGCCGTCCGCCGTCGCCGCCCTCCTCGCCGCGCCCCGGGTGACGGTCATCCGGATGATGAAGAAGGGGCCCCGGGAGCTGGACGTGCGGGAGGCGCTGCTGGACCTGCACGTCTCCACCGAGCCGTTGACGACGGTGCCGGTGCAGGACGGCGACGTGCTCCTGCTGGCCTCCCTCCGGCACCAGACGCCGACGGTGCGCCCCGACGAGCTGTGGGCGGCGCTGCGCGAGGTCTCCGGGGTCGACCTGCCGCGCCCGGTCAGCACCAGGCTGCGCCAGGGACCCGTGGTCGACGGGCGGGTCGCGGAGTCCCTCGACGCGCGCTGAGCGGTCCGCTGATGCGGCCCGGGAGCGTGCGCTGTGAGATACTGCCCACGGCCGGGCAGAAGTGCCACACCGCTGTCCGACCCGGTGCGGTCCTCCCGCTGTGCGGCAAGCCTGCCGGCACGCGCGACGCCCTCGACGGCGCGTCGATCCGACCCACCGGCCCGTCGGGGCCGCGCCCCCGCGCGAACCGACGAGGTATCCAGGACGACTTCCGTCCACGGCCCGCCCGGGTCGGGACGACTGCACCCGCACCGCGCGGGGAGCGGGCCATCCGGCCCCGAGGTGTGGGCTCGGCCGTGCGGCTGAGGAAGGACACACCGTGTCTGAGGAGACCGACCGCACCACCGACGTCGAACAGGCGCAGAGCGACGACCGGCACGACCGTGCCGTGGCGCTGATCGCCGAGACCCAGGCGCTCTTCACCGCCGCCGAGGTGAGCTCGCCCGAGGACGACGAGGACGACGAGGACGACGCGGCGGACGAGGAGGACGGGGGGGCCGACGAGGACGGCGACGACGGGGGCTCCGCCCCGGCCGCACCCTCCTTCGGCGTGCTCTTCCAGGCTCCCGACCTGAGCGAGGTCGCCCGCCGGCGCCCCCGCCGGGCGACCTCGGCCCCGTCCGCCCCCGCCGAGCGCGACGACGAGGACCTCGACACGGCGGGCGAGACCGAGGAGGACCCGGCCGGGGGCGGCACCGGCCCGGACGACTCCGGTGACGACGGCGGCTCGCGCTCGGGCCGGCGCCGCCGCCGGGGCGGCAAGGGACGCCGTGGGCGCGGCTCGTCCGACCACGGTGACGCCGGCCCCGACGACGGCGGTTCCGACGACGACGAGGGGGAGGGCCCCGAGCAGGCCGAGGACCAGGACACCGGCGAGCAGACGGGCAGCGGCACCGCCCGCCGTCGCAGCAGGCGCGGCCGCGGCAGCGGCGGGCACACCGACGACCCGGGCCAGAGCGGCGCACCGGACCCCGAGGGCCAGGGCGGCACGGCCGCCGGTGACGACGACTCCTCCGGCACGCGGCGCCGCCGGCGCCGCCGGCGCAGCGGCGAGTCCGGGTCCGGGGAGCGCTCGGCCCGCGACGAGGTGACCTCGGTCCGGGGGTCCACCCGGCTCGAGGCCAAGCGCCAGCGCCGGCGCGAGGGCCGCGAGGCCGGCCGCCGCCGCACCATCATCACCGAGGCCGAGTTCCTGGCCCGGCGCGAGAGCGTCGAGCGGGTCATGGTCGTGCGCGGCCTGGAGGACCGCACCCAGATCGCCGTCCTCGAGGACGGCGTGCCGGTGGAGCACTACGTGTCCCGGTCGGCGCAGACCACCATGGCCGGCAACGTCTACCTGGGCCGGGTGCAGAACGTGCTGCCCAGCATGGAGGCGGCCTTCGTCGACATCGGCAAGGGCCGCAACGCCGTCCTCTACGCCGGCGAGGTCAACTGGGACGCCGCCGGGCTCTCCTCCGGCGAGCCCAAGCGCATCGAGAACGCCCTGAAGTCCGGGCAGACCGTCCTGGTCCAGGTGACCAAGGACCCCATCGGCCACAAGGGTGCGCGGCTGACCTCGCAGGTCTCGCTGCCGGGCCGCTACCTGGTCTACGTGCCGGGCAGCTCGATGACGGGCATCTCGCGCAAGCTGCCCGACACCGAGCGCACCCGCCTGAAGAAGATCCTCAAGGAGGTCGTCCCGGACGACGTGGGCGTCATCGTCCGCACCGCCGCGGAGGGCGCCTCGGAGGCCGAGCTGCGCGCCGACGTCGAGCGGCTCACCGCCACCTGGGAGCGGATCCAGAAGAAGTCCGGCACCGCGAACGCGCCGGCCCTGCTGCACGGCGAGCCGGACATGACCGTCCGGGTCATCCGCGACGTCTTCACCGAGGACTTCGCCAAGCTGGTCGTGGCCGGCGAGAAGGCCTGGGGCGAGGTCAAGCGCTACATCGACGACGTGGCCCCCGACCTGGCCGACCGGCTCGAGAAGTACACCGGCACCGAGGACGTCTTCACCACCTACCGCGTGCACGAGGCGATCGCCAAGGCGATGGACCGCAAGGTCTGGCTCCCCTCCGGCGGCTCGCTGGTCATCGACCGCACCGAGGCGATGACCGTCGTCGACGTCAACACCGGCAAGTTCACCGGTTCCGGGGGCAACCTCGAGGAGACCGTGACCAAGAACAACATCGAGGCGGCCGAGGAGATCGTGCGCCAGCTGCGGCTGCGCGACATCGGCGGGATCATCGTCATCGACTTCATCGACATGGTCCTGGAGAGCAACCGCGACCTGGTGGTGCGCAGGCTGCTGGAGTGCCTGGGCCGGGACCGGACCAAGCACCAGGTGGCCGAGGTCACCTCGCTGGGCCTGGTCCAGATGACCCGCAAGCGCGTCGGGTCCGGCCTGATCGAGGTCTTCTCCGAGACCTGCAGCCACTGCAGCGGCCGCGGCATCATCGTGCAGACCGAGCCGGCGCACCGGCACGGCAGCAACGGCGGCGGCAACGGCTCGGAGGACTCCGGCGGCCGCCGCGGACGCGGCAAGGGTCGCTCCGGCTCCTCCTCCGGCGGCGAGACCAAGAGCGCCCAGCCCGCCAGGCCGGCCGGGCCGACCCCCGCGCAGATCGCGGCGGCGGCCC
>QEUR01000235.1 GCA_003577095.1 Acidobacteriota bacterium | reverse complement strand
GGCACGGGAGCCGGCGGCTCCGCCCGGTCCGACGCGCCGAGCACGGCACGGGCCTCCTCGGCCGAGCCGACGACCAGGACGGGCCCGCCCCACGACGAGGCCAGCGCGCGCAGTCCCTCCTGGGTGGAACCGGACAGGAGCACGACCAGGGCTCCGGCCGTACCCACGGCCGGCACGAGGGACGCCGCGGCGCCCGCGCCCCGGAGCGCAGGCCCCTCGTCCCCGAGCTCCTCCGTGACCTGGACCGCCATCGGCTCCGCGCACCTCCCCGAGGCTCGGGGGCGGGTCCCCCGGCGCTCTGCCGCGAACGTACCCCCGGCACCCAGGCCCCCTCAAGGTTCTTGACCAAGTCCTTACCCACCCCATGCCGGGCTCATACCTTCGGTGCCCACTCACCGGGAAAACTTGAACAATTCAAGAAAACATGATGCAATGACGGCATGGTCGAGACGAGGGAAGTCGGGCGTGCGGAGCGCGTCCCAGTGGCCCCCGAGCAGCGCCTGCGGTCGGCCGGCCTGCGGGTGACAGCCCCCCGTCTGGCGGTCCTCGACGTCGTGGCCGAGTACCCGCACGCGGACGTGGCGACCGTGCTCGAACGCACCAGGGAGCGCGCGCACGACGTCTCGGTCCAGGGCGTCTACGACGTGCTGACCGCGCTCACCCGTGCCGGCCTGCTGCGACGTCTGCAGCCGGGGCACTCGGTGGCGCGCTACGAGCTGGAGACGGGGGACAACCACCACCACGTGGTGTGCCGCTCCTGCCAGAGCATCATCGACGTCCCGTGCACGACCGGACAGCCACCGTGCCTCGACACCTCCCACCCGGAGGCTGCCGGCTTCGTCGTCGACGAGGCCGAGGTCATCTTCTGGGGGATGTGCCCGGACTGCCGGGAGCACGGCGCGGGCGACCACACGAGCTTGCAGACCACACAGAAGTCCACCGAGAAGAAGGAGCAGGTATGACCGACACCCATCCTGGCTACGTCAACGCCCAGCACGGCGCCGACGGCGCCGCCCCGGCCGGCTCGACCCTGAGCAACGGCGCCCCCAACGACTCCGACCGCAACAGCCTCTCGGTGGGACCGAACGGTCCGCTGCTGCTGCACGACGTCGCGCTGATCGAGAACCTGGCCCACTTCGACCGCGAGAAGGTGCCGGAGCGGCTGCCCCACGCCAAGGGCTCGGGCGCGTTCGGCGTCTTCGAGGTGACCGAGGACCTCTCGGCCTACACCAAGGCCGCGGTGTTCCAGAAGGGCGCCACCACCGAGACGCTGGTGCGCTTCTCCACCGTCGCCGGCGAGCAGGGCTCCCCGGACACCTGGCGTGACGTCCGCGGCTTCGCCGTCCGCCTCTACACCGAGGAGGGCAACCTCGACATCGTCGGCAACAACACGCCGATCTTCTTCGTGCGCGACCCCATGAAGTTCCCCAACTTCATCCGCTCGCAGCGCCGCACGCCCGACAGCGGCCTGCGCTCGGCGAACATGCAGTGGGACTTCTGGACCGCCAACCCGGAGACCTCCCACCAGGTGTCCTACGTGATGGGCGACCGCGGGCTGCCGAAGACCTGGCGCCACATGAACGGCTACTCCTCGCACACCTACATGTGGGTGAACGAGGCGGGCGAGCGCTTCTTCGTCAAGTACCACTGGCACAGCAACCAGGGCGTCGAGAACATGACGAACGAGCAGGCGGCCGAGCTCGCGGGCAGCGACGCCGACTTCCACCGCCGTGACCTGTTCGAGTCGATCGAGCGCGGGGACTTCCCCAGCTGGACGCTGTCGATGCAGATCATGCCGTACGAGGAGGCCAAGACCTACCGGTTCAACCCCTTCGACCTGACCAAGGTCTGGCCGCACGCGGACTACCCGCTGCACAAGGTCGGCACGCTGACCCTGAACCGCAACCCGGAGAACTGGTTCGCCCAGATCGAGCAGGCCGCGTTCAGCCCGTCCAACCAGGTCCCCGGCACGGGTGTCTCGCCGGACAAGATGCTGCTGGCCCGCGTCTTCTCCTACCCGGACGCCCAGCGGCACCGCATCGGCGCGAACTTCACCCACCTGCCGGTCAACCAGCCGAAGGTCCAGGTCAACGCCTACCAGTTCGACGGCCCGATGGCCTACCTGCACTCCGGCAGCCAGCCGACCTACGTGACCAACGCCTACGGCCGTCCCTGGTCGGACAGGACCGGCCCGGTGGAGAACGGCTGGGAGGCCGACGGCGAGCTCGTCCGCCAGGCCTACGACCTGCGCCCGGACGACAGCGACACCGGCCAGGCCGGCACCCTGGTGCGGGAGGTCTACAGCGAGGAGGCCCGCGAGCGCCTCGTGCAGACCGTCGCCGGGATGATGGGCGAGTGCGACCCGCAGGTCCGTGAGCGCGTCTACGAGTACTGGCGCAACATCGACCAGGAGGTCGGCGAGCGGATCGAGGCCGTGGCGAAGGCCCAGATCGACGCCGACGTCCCTGGGATCACCCACGAGGACACCGGCTCGGCCAGCTCCCTGCGCGAGCAGGAGGGCGACCTGGTGGCCGGCCACCGCTGACGCCCCACAGGTATGCGGCAGCGCCCCCGGCGCCGCCCGCGGCCCCGCACCGGACCACGGTGCGGGGCCGCTGCCGTCCGCGGGCCGCGCTCGTTCAGGCGCTCGCGCGCAGGCGGAAGGCGAGCGCGTCGATGCGAGCGCGGGCCTCGTCGTCCGCGGCGACCCGTTGCCCCACCCTGGTCACCAGCTCATGCACCTGTGGCTGCGTCAGCCCCGGGCGCAGGTCGAGCACCACCTGCAGCGCCCCGTGCTCTCCCTCCTCGAGGCCGTGGCCGGTGACCGAGGGCTCGGCGGCCACCGCGGCGGCCACGGCCGAGGCCACCTGCTCGTCCTGGTGCGCCGGCGACCAGGGACGCGCGGTCGCCAGCGCGCGCACCATCGAGGGGCGCAGGGTGTAGACCGCCGGGCCGGGCGGCGCCGCCAGGTCGAGCGGGATGACCTCGCACCCCTCCTGCACCGCGGCCAGCGCGGCGCGCTGCGCGGTGACCGGCACGGGGCGCGCCTGCGGGTTCCACGCCGACAGCGCGGCGGTGCTGGTGAAGGCGGGCAGCGCCCGCTGGCCGTCCGGGGCGACGAGCGTGACCGAGGCCATGTCGCTGGACGCGTCCACCGGGATGCCGCTGGACTCGTCGACCTCGCCCGGGACCGCGACGATCGGGACGACCAGGCGGGCCCGGGAGACCGCCTCGACGAGCGCGGCGGGGTCGGGGTCGGGCCGGCCCGGGTCGCGGTGCTGGCCGAGCAGCGCGGACAGGGCGGCGTCCGCCTCCCCGGTGTCCCCGTCGAAACCCGTGCCGGTCAGCGTGCGGCCGCGCCACGGCACCCCGGCCGTGTCGTGGCCCCGGGACGGGTCGTGACCGCTGAACCGGTGCGTCACGCCACCGCCTCCAGCGCCTCGGCGAGCGTGAAGGCCCGGTGGTACAGCGCCGACCCCAGCACCACGCCGGCGACCCCCGCGGCGCTCAGCCCGGCCAGGTCCTGCAGGGTCGCCACGCCGCCGGAGGCGACCACGGGCGCCCCCAGGGTGCCGGCGAGCCGCCGGAACAGCGGGAGGTCGGCGCCCGTCCGCCGCCCGTCCCGCCCGGCGTCGGCCACCACGAAGGCGCCGGGGCGCACCTCCGCCAGCTCGGCCCGCACGGTGGCCACGACCTCGTCCAGCGGACCGAGGTCGTCCCCGGAGCCGCGTGCGACCACCCGGTCGCCGAGGACGTCCAGGCCGACGGCCACCCGGTCCCCGTGCTCGCGCACGAGCTCGGCGACCCACCCCGGGTCGCGCAGCGCCGTCACCGCGAGGTTGACGCGACGGGCCCCGGTGCCGAGCGCCTGGGCGACCGCCTCGGGGGTGTCGAGCCCGCCGGAGAGCTGCACCGGCACCGGCAGCGCGGCGACGAGGTCGGTCAGCAGCGGCAGGTCCGACCCACGCCGGTAGGCCCGGTCGAGGTCGACCAGGTGGATCCACCGGGCTCCCTGCTCCACCCAGCCGAGGGCGACCACGAACGGGTCGTCGTCGCCGTCGACCACCTGCACCGCCCGGCCGCCGGCGACGTCCACGGCGGGCAGCAGCGTCGGGACGGTCGGGGCCGGCAGCAGCGCCGCGGCGGTCACCGCAGCGCCCCGAGCTCGCGGCGCAGCCGCACCCCGTCGGCCACGGCGTCCTCGAACCAGCCGACCTCCCGGGGTCGCGGCTCGTGCCGCGAGGCGCCGTGCATCCGCCCGGCGGCGGACGGCTCCGCCAGGACCCCGGCCAGCGGCAGCCCCAGGGTGGCGAGCACCGCCTGCAGCATCATCACCGGGCGGGCGCGGGTCTCGTGCAGCAGGTCGACCAGCTCGTCGCGCACCTGGGGCGGTGCCCCCGCGACCCGGACCATCTCGGCCGGGCCTGCCATCTGGAGGCCGGGCGGGCGCAGCAGGCCGAGGTCGGGCTCCCAGACCACCCAGCCCGGGCCCCGCCTCCGGCCGTGCGCGTGCACGGTCATGACCGCGCGCCCCTCGATCTCGAAGAATCCGAGCGCCGGAGCGGCCCGGCCCGGCACCGGCCGCGCCGCGAGCACGGTCGCCGCGTCGTCGTAGGGCGCTCCCACCCGCGAACCGCCCGCGACGGCCACGCCGGTCCACTCCCCGGCCGGGACGACCACGAGCGGCACGACGCTGCGGGCGGCCCACTCCGCGATCTCCCCGGCGGCCCCGGCGAGCAGCACGAGCCCTCTCGGCACGGCCTGCGCCGCTGCGGCGGACGGACGTGCGGGGTCGGCGGGACGGGTCACGCGGACATCCTACGAGGGCCGGGCCGGGCCGCCGCCGGGACGCGGACGGGGGAAGCGCTGGGGCGAGGGCGGAGGGCCGGTGGCCGCGCGGCGGAACCCCGCGGCACGTCCCGGCAGCGGTTGACGGCCGCGGACCGCCGGCTCGGTCGCGCG
>QEUR01000234.1 GCA_003577095.1 Acidobacteriota bacterium | reverse complement strand
GGACGAGGACGAGCTGGTTGATCCGGGAGGGCTGGGTGTACCAGAAGCCGGCGAGGATCCGCAGCGGGTTCTCCGGCGGACCGGCGGCCAGCAGGGTGAGGGCCACGGCCGCGGCGAGGGAGGCGACCAGCCAGCGGGCGTGCGCGCGGGCGACCGTGAGCCCGACGCCGAGCAGCACCAGGACGGTCCCGACCAGGTTGACCGAGGTGATCTTGTAGACGTAGATCAGCGGGTGGTCGATGAGCAGCGAGCCGATCCCCGGCAGGTAGGAGTCCTGCCCGCCGCGCTGGTAGTCCATGATCGCCTGCACCGGCGGGAAGCTCACCAGGAAGGCGATCACCCCGACGACGGCCACCACCCAGCCGGTCATCACCGCGACGGCCACGGCACGGGAGCCGTGCCGGGACTGCCGCCGCATCTGCCGGCCCAGCAGGACGGTGAGCAGCGGCACGGCCAGCAGGACGAGCGAGAACAGGCCCGAGGGGTGGGCCAGGACGACTCCCGTGACCGCTAGTACCAGGCCGGCGGCGTGCACGAGGTGCAGCTGCCAGGACAGCAGGCCGCGCAGGGTGGCGATGACCAGGGCGATCGTGCCGGGCAGGCAGGCCACGGAGAGGGCGAACGGCCAGACCGCGAGCATCGAGACGGCGATCGCGGGGAAGGTGACGTAGCTGGCGGCGAGCACCGGGACGAGCACCGCGGGCAGCGCACGGGCGGGGTAGACGACCCGCGTCAGGGCGACCAGGCCCGCGACCCAGACGACCGCGCCCAGGACGAGCGAGGAGGAGTTCGCGGCCTCGGTCACCCGCTCGAAGCCGGGTGCCACCGCGACGATCCCGTGCCAGACCGCCGGGTAGAAGGGCTGGACCTTGTCGGCGTACATCGGCGCCAGGCCGCCCAGCGAGCTGGCGTCGCCGGTCTCCCGGACGAACCACAGGGCGTTCAGGTGGAAGACGGCGTCCCACGCCTGGGGCGGCTGGTCGGCCCGGCCCATCCCGGACATCATCGCCGCGCCCAGCACGCCGCCGCCCAGGAGCCAGGTGAGCGCCAGCCACACCTTCTCGCGGGTGCGCAGCGGCCGCTCCCCCGCGACGGTCGCCCCGCGCGGGTCGGAGGTCGTCCCGAGCAGCCGGCCGGCCAGCGCCGCCAGCGCGCCGACGAGCAGCATCCCGGCGAGCATCGACCACAGCGACCAGCGCAGCCCGACGAGGGCGTAGCCGATGGCCAGCACCCCGGAGACGCCGGAGGTCACCGCCGGACCGGCACCGAGGGCGAGGAGGCCGCGGACGCCGAGCAGACGCAGCACGGCATACCCCGGCAGTACCCACAGCAGCGCGAGCCCGACGATCCCGGGCGCGACCTGCCCCCAGCTCATGCCCCGACCGGTTCGCCCCCGCCGATGGTGAGCCTGGGGATCCCGGTGAAGCGGGCGGGGTCGGTGACCCGCCGGCCGTCGAGGAGCAGGCGCAGGCCGGGCAGGTCGGCGGCGGAGAGGTGGGCGTACTCAGGGTGGTCGGCCTGGACGATGGCGACGTCGACGTCCTGGCCCAGGTGGTAGGGGGTGAAGCCGAGGCCGGTGAGCTCGGCGTCGGTGTACATGGGGTCGTGGACCAGGACGTGGGCGCCGCGGGAGCGCAGGGCCTGCACGGTGGCGAAGACGCCGGAGAAGGCGGTCTCCTTGACCTTGCCGCGGTAGGAGGCGCCCAGGACGACGGTGCGCAGGCCCTCCAGGGAGCCCAGCAGGGACTCGGCGCGGGCCACGGCGTACTCGGGCATCGCGGCGTTGGCCTCGCGGGCCGAGCGCACGACGGTGGCGTCGGCGTCGGTGGACAGGTAGAGGCGGGGGTAGACCGGGATGCAGTGGCCGCCGACGGCGATGCCGGGGTTGTGGATGTGGCTGTAGGGCTGGGAGTTGGAGGCCTCGATGACCTGGTGGACGTCGATGCCGGCGGAGTCGGCGAACCGGGCGAACTGGTTGGCCAGGCCGATGTTGACGTCGCGGTAGGTGGTCTCGGCCAGCTTGGCCATCTCGGCGGCCTCGGCCGAGCCCAGGTCCCACACGCCGTTGGGGCGGGCCAGGTCGGGGCGCTCGTCGAAGTCCAGGACCGCCTGGTAGAAGGCGACCGCGCGGGCGGCACCGGCCTCGGTGAGGCCGCCGACGAGCTTGGGGTAGCGGCGCAGGTCGGCGAAGACCCGGCCGGTGAGGACCCGCTCGGGGCTGAAGACCAGGTGGAAGCCCTCCTCGCTGCCCTCGGTCAGGCCGGAGAGCTCCTCGATCATCGGCTTCCACCGGGTGCGGGTGGTGCCCACCGGCAGGGTGGTCTCGTAGGAGACCAGCGTGCCGGGGTCCAGGTGCCGGGCCAGACTGGCGGTGGCCTGGTCCATCCAGCCGAAGTCCGGCGCACCGGTGGCCTCGTCGACGAACAGCGGCACGACGATGACCACCGCGTCCGCCCCGGGGATCGCCTCGGCGTAGTCGGTCGTGGCCCGCAGCCGTCCGGCCGGGACCAGCGCGGCCAGCTTCTCCCCCAGGTGCGCCTCCCCGGGGAAGGGCTCGGTCCCGGCGTTGACCAGGTCGACCACCCGCCGGTCGACGTCGACCCCCACGACCTCGTGGGAGGGGTCCGCGTCGGCGAACTGCACCGCCAGCGGCAGACCGATCTTGCCCAGCGCGACGACCGCGATCTTCATCTGGTGGATGTCCGTCCTCTCGGGGGTCCCGTGCGGGACAAGGATACGTGGACGGGCACGTCATACCCTGTCAACCATGTCGGCGCAGACCTTCACCCACACCGTCCCGGACGGCACCGTCCTGCACGTCCACCGCTGGCTGCCGGAGGGTGAGCCGCGCGCGCTCGTGCAGCTGGCGCACGGGATGGTCGAGCACGCCGCCCGCTACGACCACCTCGGCCAGCGGCTGGCGCGCGAGGGGTATGCGGTGTACGCCTCCGACCACCGCGGCCACGGCCGCACCGCGGCCGGGCCGGACGACCTGGGCCACCTCGCCGACGAGGGCGGCTTCGCCACGGCCGTCGACGACCTCGTCTCGCTGACCGACCGGCTGCGCGGGGAGCACCCGGGGCTGCCGGTGGCGCTGATCGGGCACAGCATGGGCTCCTTCCTCGCCCGGGCCTACGCCGCCCGCTACGGCGACCGTCTCGACGCGCTCGTGCTCTCGGGCACGGCCGGCGACCCCGGCGCGGCCGGCCGGGTCGGGCTGCGCCTGGCGCGGCTGGAGGCACGCGTGCGCGGCCCGCGGGCGCGCAGCGCGCTGATGGAGGCGCTGACGCTCGGGTCCTACAACCGGCGGTTCCGTCCCAACCGGACCGGCTTCGACTGGCTCTCCCGCGACGAGGCGCAGGTGGACGCCTACGCCGCCGACGCGCTGTGCGGCGGACGGGCCACGGCGGGCTTCTACCGCGACCTGCTCACCGGGCTCATCTGGGTCAACCAGCTGTCGACCGCGCGGACGACGCCGGCCGACCTTCCTGTGCACGTCGTGGTCGGCGAGGTCGACCCGGTCGGCGGCGCGGACGCGGCGGTCGAGGTGGCCGGTCTCCTGCTGGAGGCCGGCGTGGAGGACGTCACGGTCAAGATCTGGCCCGGCGCGCGGCACGAGGTCCTCAACGAGACCAACCGCGAGGAGGTCGAGGACGACATCGTGGCCTGGCTGGACGCGCACCTCTGACCGACCCGGTCGATGGGTCAGCGGCGCGGGCCCGCCCTGCGCGCCGCGAGCGAGGCGGTCATGAAGCGCAGCGGCGCCTCGGGGTCCAGCGCCCTGCGCCAGTCCCTGGGCAGCAGCGTGCGCGGCCGGCCGTGGCGACGGCGCGCCCGGGCCAGCTCGAGCATCCGGGCGGCCGGCACGGTGGTGTCGAGGACCGCCGCGATGAGGTCGTGGTCGGCCCGGCTCAGCGCCCCGGCGCCGCCGGCGGCCGCGAGCAGCTCCCCCGTGACGCGTGCCAGCTCCTCCCGCTCCGCCGGCGTCCACCAGGCCGGCTCCGGACGGTTGAGCACCGTCCCGAAGACGTGCACCCGCAGCAGCTTGGTCGCGACCGCCACCCGGCGCGCGCGCGGCAGCGCGCGGAACCACGGGTCGTCGAGCAGGCCCGCCACCCCCGAGAACTCCTCGGCCACGGGACGGGGCACCGCCGTGGTGCGGTCGTCGGCGTCCGTCCCCACCAGGTATGGCGTCCCGCTCGCCAGCGCGACGCGCGCCCCCTCGTAGAGCCGGGTGCTGAAGGCCAGGTCCTCCCCCGTCTGGGCGCCGGGCAGGAGCCGGGCGCCGGTGCGCCGCACCGCCGCCCGTGACAGCAGGCCCAGCGGCGCCGAGCGGTAGGCGAGCCGGTCGCGCACCAGGTCCAGGCCCTCGGTGCGTCGGGCCCGCCGGCCCGGCCGGACGCGGGTGGGGGGCGTGGCCACGGTCGTGCCGTCGAGCCGGACCTCGGCGAGCACGACCTCGGCCCCGGTGGCGGCGGCGACGTCCAGCCAGTGCTGCAGGGCCCCGTGCGCGATCTGGTCGTCGCTGCCCATGATGCTCACCCACGGGGCGGTCGCCGCCTCCAGCCCGGCGGTGAACGGGCCGGTGGGGCTCGCGACACCGTCGTGGTGCTCGAGCAGCCGCACCCGCGGGTCGCCGCGCGTGGCCGAGGAGAGGGTGCCGGCGAGCTCCTCGGCCGACAGGTTGTGGCAGACCACGGTGACGCGCACGTCGAGGTCGCCGGACCCGTCGAGGACCGAGCGCACCGCACGGTCCACCGGTCGCCGCACGGAGTGCGTGGCGACCACGACGTCGACCAGGGGCGAGCCCTGCGGACGGAGGTCGTGGTAGATCTCGTCGACCCGCTCCACGTGCGCCTGCGGGCTGTAGGCCGCGACGACCGGCGCCGCGATCTCCTCGGCGCTCAGGTGCGCGGCAGCCTCCCACACCTGCTCGACCGCGTCGGCCCACGGCCCGGGCGCGGAGCCGGGCCGGACGAGCAGC
>QEUR01000233.1 GCA_003577095.1 Acidobacteriota bacterium | reverse complement strand
GGTGGGAGATCTTCCCGCCGGGCGGCTACGTGCCGCTCAGCGACCCCGTGGCCTGGCTGCAGCACATGATCCTGCCGTGGTTCACGCTGGCGCTGGTCTCCGCGGCGACGTACACGCGCCTGACCCGCGCCTCGATGCTCGACGTGCTGGGCGAGGACTACATCCGCACGGCCCGCTCCAAGGGGATGGGCGAGGGGCGCCTGCTGCTGCGCCACGCGCTCAGGGCCGCCCTGACGCCGGTGGTCAGCCAGTTCGGCATCGACGTCGGCACGCTGCTCGGCGGCGTCGTCGTGACCGAGACGGTGTTCTCGCTGCCCGGCCTGGGCAAGACCGCGATCGACGCGATCAACCAGCAGGACCTGCCGGTGATCATCGGCATCGTGCTCTTCGCCTCCGCGGCCGTCGTGGTCGCCAACGTGGTGGTCGACGTCCTGTATGCCGTGCTCGACCCCCGCGTCCGTCTGCACTGAGCTGCGCGGGCCGCCCCGGGAGCTCACTCGTCCCCCGCATCGCCGTCCCCGTCCACCCCTCGGTCGAGCAGCTCGTCGAGGGTGGGCTGGTCGGGGTGCGGACCGGGGCGAACGGCGCCGGTCCCGGGGTCGGTGTGCTCAAGGGTGAGCCAGTCCTCCCCGCGCGCCCGGCTCCCACGCGACCTGGCCCGGTCCGCCAGCGCGGCCTGCAGCAGCTGCCCGGCGGCGTCGCGCAGGTCGTCGACGTCCTCGGCGCCGCGCCGGTCCAGGTAGGTGCGGTAGTGGTGCACCCGCGTGGTCGCGACCTGACCCAGCAGGGTGGTGAAGGTCAGGTCCCGCCGGGCACCGATCTCCACGTGCCAGGTCCCGTCGGTCTTGTACTGGTGCGGGCGCTTGGCCAGCAGTGCGAGGTTCGCCTCGCTCGTCGGCCCGCCGGCCCAGGCCGTACGGGGTGACGTGGTCCAGCTCGCCCGCGGTGGCCGGCACGCGAGCGCCCGGCGCCCGCGAGTAGACGTCGGCGGCGACCACCTGCCGGCGCATGTCCGCGTCCGGCCGGTAACCCCTGGGTGGTCCGCTCCACCAGCCGTCCGTCGCGCGGGTCGACCACCAGGCGGTGCAGGGTGGTGCCTGGCATCAGCGCCAGCTCGCGGGCGTGCCCGTCGGTGACGAATAACGGGTGCGGCCCCAGGACCTCGCCGACGCGGCCCCGGCCACGTCCGCGGCCACGGCAAGCCCGACCCGGCGGGCCGCGCCGGGCAGAGTCCTCCCCCGGGTCCTCGGCTGGCGGTTCGTCGCGACCGGGTCCGGGGGCGCCGCTCGGGCCCGGTCCGCCGCGCGAGCTGCGGCGCTCCAACGTGCCGCTGCAGTGTCCGCAGATCGGGAAGCCACCGGCCAGCGCGGCGTAGGGAACGATCACCTGCAGCGCGACGGCGGACAGTGCGTTGACCACCCGGGCGAGCAGCTCCATGTCGTCCGGGGCCAGCACCGGGTCGAAGAGGACCCCCTGCGCGCCGTCCGTGTCGCCGGTCGTGTCCTGCGCGCCGTCCGTGTCGCCGGTCGGTGGAGGAGGTTCCTGCGGGGGCGCGTTGGTGCCGTCCTTGACGTCGGTGTCGTCGACGGTCGCGCCCCACCCGTCCGCGGTGTCGCCAGCCTGCGGGGCAGGACCGGCCGGCTTGTCCTGGCCACCGCCGAGCGCGACGGTGCCGTAGCTCAGCAGCCCCAGTCCCAGGTCCGCCCGCAGCTGGTCCATCAGGCGCGGGTCACCCAGGGCGTGCACACCCTTCGCGGCGCGGTCCAGCCGCTGGCTCGCACCCAGCACCGAGGCCACCGACCCCCGGATCGACAGCGTCGCCGTGCCGTCGTCGTGCACCCGCACCCGTGCCCGGCGGGCCGCGTAGGCCCGCGCCCGCGCCGCCCGCTCGGCCTCCACGTCAACGCTGCGGCAGGCGGCCACCTCGGCGTCCAGGGCCGCCTTGTAGCGCGGCACCGACCACGGCGCTCCGTGCAGCTGGTCCTCGGGATCCAGGCGGTCCGCGGCGGCCAGCTCCGGGTCGTCACCGAAGAGGGCCGCGGCGACCAGCAGCCGCTGCTCGTCCTCCAGGGAGGCGGTCTTCTCGTAGAAGAGTCGCACCAGCACCCACGTCGCCTCGCCCGAACGGAGGGCGCCGTCCACCATCCGCGCCAACGCCTCCTCGGCCGTCGCGGCGGTGATCAGCAGCCCGGCCTCCCACGCGGAGAACCCCAGCGCCACCTCGATATCCCCCATCGCCGTCAGCCGCACCGTCCTGGAGAGCGCCCTGGACCCGCGTCCCACCGGCCCGCCCCTCTCCGCCCGGCGCTGCCGCTCGACCTCCTCGACCCGCTCCACGACCTCCCGCACCGCCTCGACCAGGTCCGCGTCGTCGGTGCAGCGGCGCACGCCGACCTCCCGCAGACCCGCGACCACCGGGTCCAGACCCGCTTCGCGCTCCTGGCCCTCCTCGTGCCCCTCCTCGGGTCCGGCGACCACGCCCCACACCTCCCCTCGGTGCTCTCGTCGAGCCGGCCACTCCTCGACCGGTCCCCACCGGCCTGTCCAGCTACCCCCACACTACCCCCATCCTCAGACACATGTTCGAGTTATCCACGGCGTGTCGCGCGCTCACCCCGCCGCGCCCCGCACCGCCCCACCCGGCACACTGGGCGCCATGGACCTGCGCATCTTCACCGAGCCCCAGCAGGGCGCCACCTACGACGACCAGCTCCGGCTGGCGAGGACGGCCGAGGACTGCGGCTACGGCGCCTTCTTCCGCTCCGACCACTTCCTGGCGATGGGCCGGGACGGCAGCCCCGGTCCCACCGACTCCTGGGTGACCCTGGGCGGTCTGGCCCGCGAGACCAGCACGATCCGCCTCGGCACCCTCGTCACCTCGGTCACCTTCCGCCACCCCGGCCTGCTCGCGGTGCAGGTGGCCCAGGTCGACCAGATGAGCGGCGGGCGCGTGGAGCTCGGGCTCGGCGCGGGCTGGTTCGCCCGGGAGCACGAGGCCTACGGCGTCCCGTTCCCCGACGCCCCCGGCCGCTTCGACATGCTCGAGGACGCCCTCGAGGTCATCACCGGCATGTGGGGCACCCCCGAGGGGGAGACCTACAGCCACACCGGCCGCACCCTGACCGTCACCGACTCCCCAGCACTGCCCAGGCCGACGCAGCAGCCGCGCCCGCCGATCGTCATGGGCGGCAGCGGCAGGCGCCGCACCCCCGCCCTGGCCGCGCGCTTCGCCGACGAGTTCAACATGTCCTTCCCGACCATCGAGGACACGATCGCCCAGTACGCCCGCGTCGACGAGGCCTGCCGCGCCGCCGGCCGCGACCCCTCCAGCCTGCTCCGCTCGGTCGCCCTCGTCGCCTGCGTCGGCCGCGACGAGGCCGAGGTCCGCCGTCGCGCGGACGCGATCGGCCGCGACGTCGAGGAGCTGCGCGCCAACGGCCTGACCGGCACCCCCGCCGAGGTCGTCGACCGCATCGGGCAGTGGCGGGAGCGGACCGGCGCCGAGCGGATCTACCTGCAGATGCTCGACCTGTCCGACCTCGCGCACACCGAGCTCGTCGCCGCCGAGATCGTGCCCCAGCTCGGCTGACGGCCGACGACGACCATGCCTCCGGTCCTCCTCGTCGCCCCGGACAAGTTCCGCGGCACGCTGTCGGCCCCCGAGGTCGTCCGCGCCGTCGCCGACGCCGCCGAGCCGCTCGGCTGGGAGGTGGTCGGCCTGCCGATGGCGGACGGCGGCGAGGGCATGCTCGACGCCTTCGGCGGCGCGAACCGCACCTCGACGGTCACCGGGCCGGACGGCACGCCCGTCCGCGCCGGCTGGCGGCTCGAGGACGGCACCGCGGTCCTCGAGTGCTCGGCCGCCTCCGGCCTCGTGCTCGCCGGCGGTGCCGAGCGCAACGACCCGATGACCGCCACCAGCGCGGGCACCGGCGAGCTGGTCGCCGACGCCGTCGAGGCGGGGGCCCGCACCGTCGTCGTCGGGCTCGGCGGCTCCGCGATGACCGACGGCGGTCTCGGTGCCATCGAGGCGGTCCTCGCCCGGCTCGGCGGACGGCGCCCCGCCGACCTCGGGGTCGACCTCGTCGGCGCCTGCGACGTCCAGACCCTCTTCACCCAGGCCGCGCGCGTCTTCGCGCCCCAGAAGGGCGCCACCCCCGAGCAGGTCGTCGAGCTCACCGACCGCCTCGTCAAGCTCCAGGACAGGTATGCCGTGCAGCACGCGGTCGACCTCTCGGCCACCCCCGGCGGCGGCGCCGCCGGTGGCCTCGGCGGGGGCCTGGTCGCCCTGGGCGGCCGCCTCGTGCCCGGCCTCCAGCTGGTCGCCGAGCAGGTCGGCCTCGCCGACGCGATGGCCCGCGCCGACACCGTGGTGACCGGCGAGGGCGCCCTGGACGCCGAGTCCTTCAACGGCAAGGCCGTCGGCGGCGTCGTCGAGGAGGCGCAGCGGCACGGCATACCCGTCCTCGTGCTCGCGGGGACCGTCCGGCCGGACGCACCCGCGCACCTGCTCGAGCAGCTCACCGTCGTCGACCTCTCGGCGACCTACGGGGCCGACGCGTCCTGGCGGGACACCGCCCGGTGCCTGGGCGAGGCCGTCCGCGCACACCTGCCAGCCTCCGGCGGCTGACCCCGGCCTTGCCAACCGGGGCCCGGTGAGAGACACTTGCTACCAGAAAGTAAGTACTCCGAGTACCGGATACCTGGGAGGCGGTCATGGGCCACTACAAGAGCAACGTGCGCGACACCGAGTTCATGCTGTTCGACGTCCTGGAGCGGGGGAAGATCCTCGGCTCGGCGCCGTTCGAGGACCTGGACGAGGAGACCGCCCGCGACGCCCTGCGCCAGATCGCCACCCTCGCCGAGGGCCCGATCGCGGCGTCCTTCGCCGAGGCCGACCGCAACCCGCCCGTGTTCGACCCGGCGACCGGCTCGGTGAGCACCATCGTGGCGCCCCACGGCTTGTCGATGAGCAGCTGGGCGAGCTGCTGCTGCTCCACGGTGCCCAGACGGTGCAGGACGTTGGCG
>QEUR01000232.1 GCA_003577095.1 Acidobacteriota bacterium | reverse complement strand
CGGCCTTCCACCTGGCCCGCTCCGGCCGGCCCGGGCCGGTCCTGGTCGACATCACCAAGGACGCCTTCACCGGCCTGGTCGGTGACGGGCCGCTGCAGCTGGCGATGCCGGGCTACCGGCCGCCGGAGCGCCCGGCGCCCGACGCGGTCCGGGACGCGGTCGAGCTCATGCTGAGCGCGCGCCGCCCGGTCCTCTACGTCGGTGGGGGCACGGTCGCCGCCGGCGCCCAGCAGGAGCTGCGCTCGCTGGCCGAGCTCACCGGCATGCCGGTGGTGACCACGCTGATGGCCCGGGGCGTCTTCCCGGACAGCCATCCCCAGCACATGGGCATGCCCGGCATGCACGGCAGCGTCTCGGGCGTGGCCACCCTGCAGAAGGCCGACCTGATCGTCAGCCTGGGCGCCCGCTTCGACGACCGCGTCACCGGCGCGAAGCACACCTTCGCCCCGGGCGCCACGATCGTGCACGCCGACATCGACCCCGCCGAGATCGGCAAGAACTTCCCGACCGCGGTCGGCCTGGTCGGCGACGCCCGCGCGACGATCGGCCAGCTGGTCACCGAGTGGACCCGCCGCACCGTCGAGGGCGGCGCCGCCCCCGACTACGAGGCCTGGATCGCCCGCTGCCGGGGCTGGAAGTCCCGCTACCCGCTCGGCTATGAGGCCCCGGCATCCGGTGAGCTCGCCCCGCAGTACGTCATCGAGCGGATCGGCGCGGTCGTCGGCCCCGACGCCTACTACGCCTCCGGGGTCGGCCAGCACCAGATGTGGGCCAGCCACTACCTCGCCCACGAGAGCCCGCGCCACTGGATCAACTCCGGCGGCCTCGGGACGATGGGGTATGCGGTGCCCGCCGCGATGGGCGCCAAGGTCGCCCTCCCGGACGCCACCGTCTGGGCCATCGACGGGGACGGCTGCTTCCAGATGACCAACCAGGAGCTGGCCACCTGCGCGGTGGAGGGCATCCCGATCAAGGTCGCGGTCATCAACAACGCCGCACTCGGCATGGTCAAGCAGTGGCAGTCGCTGTTCTACTCCGAGCGCCACAGTGCCTCGCTGCTGCCGTCCATGCAGATCCCGGACTTCACCACGCTGGCCCACGCCTACGGCTGCGCCGGGCTGCGCTGCGAGCGCCCGGAGGACGTCGACGGCACCATCGAGGCGGCCATGGAGATCGACGACCGGCCGGTCGTCGTGGACTTCCGCGTCAGCAAGGACGCGATGGTCTGGCCGATGGTGCCCGCCGGCACCAGCAACGACGCCATCCAGCACGCCCGCGACCTCACCCCCGACTTCGGGAGCGACGAATGACGCTCCTGCACGACTACCCCCCGCCCGGCGCCGAGGTACCGACCGCGGCGACGCCATACCGACCTACCACCACCTCCACCACCGCCGCACCGCGCGGCACCGCACCGAAAGGCACCACCATGTCCGACCGCACCCGCCACGCCCTGTCCGTCCTGGTCGAGAACAACCCCGGCGTGCTCGCCCGGGTCTCGGTCCTGTTCGCCCGGCGCAACTTCAACATCGACCACCTGGTCGTCGGCCCGACCGAGGACAGCAAGGTCTCCCGGATGACGATCGTGGTCAACGTCAGCGCCGAGCAGCTGCACAAGGTCACCAGCCAGCTGGACAAGCTGGTCGAGGTGATCCACATCGAGGAGCTGGCCGACGCCGACGCGATCCGCACCCAGCTGTGGGCCATCAACGACAACGGCCCCCGTCCGGTGGGCGCGATGGCCGCGGCGGCCTTCTAGGACCCCCGCGCCCCCGCCCGCCGGCGCCACCGCATACTTGACGCAACGTCACCCCACCCCACCCCCAGACACCACCAGGAGCTCACCGCAGATGGCCACCATGTACTACGACGACGACGCCGATCTCTCGATCATCCAGGGACGCAAGGTCGCCGTCCTCGGCTACGGCAGCCAGGGGCACGCCCACGCCCTCTCCCTCCGCGACTCCGGCGTGGACGTGCGCGTCGGCCTCGCCGAGGGCAGCAAGAGCCGGGCCAAGGCCGAGGCCGAGGGGCTGCGCGTGGTCACGCCGGCGCAGGCCAGCGAGGAGGCCGACCTCATCATGGTGCTGGTCCCCGACCACGTGCAGCGCCACCTCTACGCGGAGGCGGTCGAGCCGCACCTGACCGCCGGCAAGGCGCTCTTCTTCAGCCACGGCTTCAACATCCGCTTCGGCTACATCCAGCCGCCGGCGGACGTCGACGTGGCGATGGTGGCCCCCAAGGGCCCGGGCCACCTGGTCCGCCGCGAGTACGTCGACGGCCGCGGCGTCCCGGTGCTCGTGGCCGTGGAGCAGGACGCGACCGGCAACGCCAAGGCCCTCGCGCTGTCCTACGCCTCCGCGATCGGCGGCCTGCGCGCCGGCGGCATCGAGACCACCTTCACCGAGGAGACCGAGACCGACCTGTTCGGCGAGCAGGCGGTGCTCTGCGGCGGTGTCTCCGAGCTGGTGATGAAGGGCTTCGAGGTGATGACCGAGGCCGGCTACCAGCCCGAGATCGCCTACTTCGAGGTGCTGCACGAGCTCAAGCTCATCGTCGACCTGATGTACGAGGGCGGGATCGCCAAGCAGCGCTGGTCGGTGTCCGACACCGCCGAGTACGGCGACTACGTCTCCGGCCCGCGCGTCGTCGACGACCGCGTCAAGGAGAACATGAAGGCCGTGCTCGAGGACGTGCGCAACGGCGCCTTCGCGCAGCGCTTCATCGAGGACCAGGACGCCGGCGCGCCGGAGTTCGAGGCCCTGCGCGAGAAGGGTGCCCAGCACCCGATCGAGGCGGTCGGCAAGGACCTGCGCGGGATGATGGCCTGGGTCAAGTCGCACGACGCCGACTACGTGGAGGGCTCGGCGGCCCGTGGCTGAGACGACCTCACCGCATACCCGGGTCGACCCGAAGCCCCGGTCCCGCGACGTCACCGACGGGCTGGAGAAGACGGCCGCGCGCGGGATGCTGCGCGCGGTCGGGATGGGCGACGAGGACTGGGACAAGCCCCAGGTCGGCGTCGCCAGCAGCTGGAACGAGATCACCCCCTGCAACCTGTCGCTGGACCGGCTGGCCAAGGCGGTCAAGGACGGGGTGCACGCGGCGGGCGGCTACCCGCTGGAGTTCGGCACCATCTCGGTCTCCGACGGCATCTCGATGGGCCACGAGGGCATGCACTACTCGCTGGTCTCTCGCGAGGTCATCGCCGACTCGGTCGAGACGGTGATGTCGGCCGAGCGGCTCGACGGCTCGGTGCTGCTGGCCGGGTGCGACAAGTCGCTGCCCGCCATGCTCATGGCCGCGGCGCGCCTGGACCTGGCCTCGGTCTTCGTCTACGCCGGCTCGATCCTGCCCGGCTACGCCAAGCTCTCCGACGGCTCGGAGCGCGAGGTGACGATCATCGACGCCTTCGAGGCGGTCGGGGCGTGCGCGCGCGGCCTGATGTCGCGCGAGGACGTCGACTCCATCGAGCGGGCGATCTGCCCGGGCGAGGGTGCGTGCGGCGGCTTCTACACCGCCAACACGATGGCGGCCGCCGCGGAGGCGCTGGGTATGTCGTTGCCCGGTTCGGCCGCACCCCCCGCCACCGACCGGCGCCGGGACGGGTTCGCCCGCAGGTCGGGGGAAGCGGTGGTGCAGATGCTGCGCACCGGGCTGACCGCCCGGCAGATCCTCACCAAGGAGGCCTTCGAGAACGCCATCGCGGTGACGATGGCCTTCGGCGGGTCGACCAACGCGGTGCTGCACCTGCTGGCGATCGCCGCCGAGGCCGAGGTCGACCTCACGCTCGAGGACTTCCGGCGGATCGGGGCGCGGGTCCCGCACCTGGCGGACGTCAAGCCGTTCGGGCAGCACGTCATGGTCGACATCGACCGGGTCGGCGGCATCCCCGTGGTGATGAAGGCCCTGCTCGACGCGGGCCTGCTGCACGGGGACGTCATGACGGTGACCGGCCGGACGCTGGCGCAGAACCTCGAGGACCTGGACGTCCCCCCGCTGGACGGCAAGGTGCTGCGCCAGCTGGACGACCCGATCCACGCCACCGGCGGGCTGACGATCCTGGAGGGCACGCTTGCCCCCGGTGGCGCGGTCGTGAAGTCGGCCGGCTTCGACTCCGACGTCTTCCGCGGCACCGCGCGGGTCTTCGACGGCGAGCGGGCGGCGATGGACGCGCTCGAGGACGGCACGATCACCGCCGGCGACGTGGTGGTGATCCGCTACGAGGGGCCCAAGGGCGGCCCGGGGATGCGCGAGATGCTCGCGATCACCGGGGCGATCAAGGGGGCCGGGCTCGGCAAGGACGTGCTGCTCGTGACCGACGGCCGCTTCTCCGGCGGGACCACCGGCCTGTGCGTCGGCCACATCGCCCCGGAGGCCACCGAGGGCGGACCGGTGGCCCTCGTCCAGGACGGCGACCCGATCGTCCTCGACGTGGGCCGGGGCCGGCTCGACCTGGAGGTCGACGAGGAGACCCTCGCCGCCCGCCGCAGCACCTGGGTCGCCCCCGAACCGCCGGAGCGGGCGCGCCGCGGCGTGCTCAACAAGTACGTGCGCCTGGTCGGATCAGCCTCGCAGGGTGCCGTGACCCACTGACCGAGGCACTCGGGACGGCCGGAGCGGTCGGGACCTGTAGAGGGGTCCGGCTCTTCGCACGGGGAGGAACCCGCGCGAGGAACCGGACCCCTCGACAGGTCAGCGTTCCGGCCCGCCCAGGCTCTGCTCGATGGCGTGCTGGAGCGGGCGGTAGTGGTTGAGCACCGCCTCCTGGTATGCGGCGACGTCGCCGGCCTCGAGGGCGTCGAGCATCTCGCCGTGGGCCTCGACGGTCGTGGCGATGTCGGCCGAGGTCGGGATGCCGAGCATCGGCACCACGCTGGTGTGCACCTCCCAGAAGGCGCCGACCAGCTGGCGCACGATCGTGTTGTCGACCTGGCTGAGCAGCTCGCGGTGGAACTCGCCGTCCTCCTCGACGAAGGTCTCGCCCGCCTCACTGCGCAGCCGCATCCGGTCGACCAGCTCGCGCAGGTGCTCGTTGGTGGTGCCGCGGTAGGTGGCGACCAGCTCCTCGGCGACGCCGAGGTCG
>QEUR01000231.1 GCA_003577095.1 Acidobacteriota bacterium | reverse complement strand
GAGACCACCGGCACCGACCGGGGCGCCGTGCTCAGGGCGCTGCTGGAGCCGCTGGGCGAGAAGTACACGATCGTGGCCCGCGAGGTCACCCCGCAGCAGTGGCAGGACCTGCGCACCAGGAAGGTCCCGGGCATCACCGCCGAGACGATCATGCGACGCGAGTACCCCCTCGGCGCGGCGGCCGCGCCCCTCGTCGGCTGGATGGGCGCCGGGCAGATGCCGGCCGGCGGCATCGAGCTGGTCCGCGACGAGCCGTTGACCGGGGCGCCGGGCGAGGCGACCTTCGAGGTCGGCGCGCTCGGGGAGCGGATCAGCACCGGCCTCTACGAGGAGGACCCCGCGGTGCCCGGGCAGGACGTGCGGCTGAGCATCGACGCCGACCTGCAGTGGTACGCCTACGACGCCGTGCGCACCCGCGTCAAGGAGGCCGGCGCGCCCTCCGGCTACGCCACGGTCATCGACGTGGCGACCGGGCGGGAGGTGGCCCTGGCCAGCTATCCCGGCTTCGACCCCGCCGAGCGCGAGCAGACCGCCGAGGGCATGCGCAACGCCGCGGTCGAGGACGTCTACGAGCCCGGCTCGACCGGCAAGCTCATCACCGCGGCGGCCGCCCTCGAGGAGGGCCTGGTCGAGATCGACACCCCGATCGAGGTCCCGGTCCGGCTGGTCCGCCACGGCACCACGTTCAAGGACGCCGAGGAGCACCCGGTCGAGCACCTCACCCTCGCCGGCGTGCTGGCCAAGTCCTCCAACATGGGCACGATCCTCTTCGGCGAGCAGCTCAGCGACGACCAGCTCTACGGCTGGATGAAGAAGTTCGGCCTGGGCGACTGGACCGGCATCGGGCTGCCCGGCGAGTCCAAGGGCCTGCTGCCCGAGCCGAGCACCTGGTCGGGGACCACCCGCTACACCCTCACCTACGGCCAGGGCGTCTCCAGCACCCTGCTGCAGCAGGCCTCCGTCTTCCAGACCGTCGCCAACGGCGGCGTGCGCGTCCCGCCCTCGGTCGTCGCCGGCAGCACCGACGCCGAGGGCCGCTACCACGAGGAGCCGGTCCCTGCCGGCACGCGCGTCATCTCGCCGGAGACCGCCGCCACGCTGACAACGATCATGGAGCAGGTCCCGAGCGCCACCGGCACCGCGCCAGCCGCCGCGATCGACGGCTACCACGTCGCGGGCAAGACGAGCACCGCCTCCCGGATCAACCCCCGGACCGGCAGCTACGCCGGCGGCGGCGTGACCTCGAGCTTCATGGGCTTCGCCCCGGCCGACGACCCCCGGTACGTCGTCGCGGTCGCGATCCAGCGCCCCACCCGGATCAGCGAGTACGGCGGCGTCATCGCCGGCCCCGTCTTCCGCGACATCATGCGCTTCGCGCTCCAGGACGCCGGGATCCCGCCGGCCACCACGCCGCCGGACGAGGTGCCGATCACCTACGACCCGGACAAGCCGGCACCCGGCCAGCCCCGGGGTGTCACACTGGGGGACATCGCCATCAAGGACGAAGGGACCCCCCGAGAGTGATCCCCCTGACCCTGCGCGAGATCGCTCAGGTCACCGGCGGTCGCGTCCACCCGGACACCCCCGGGGCCGGGCGGACCACCGTGACCGCGACCGTCGTGACCGACTCCCGGGAAGCCGTTCCCGGGAGCTTCTACGTCGCCCGCCGCGGCGACCACGCCGACGGTCACGACTTCCTCGCCGCCGCCGCCGCCAACGGGGCGGTCGGCGCGCTGACCAACCGGGAGAGCGCGGAGCTGCCCTGCGTCGTGGTCGACGAGGACCCGACGCGGCTGTCGAGGCGTCCCGACCGGCCGCCCTACGACGCCGTCACCCGGGCCTTCGCGGCCCTCGCCCGGGAGGTCCACGACCGCTGCGAGGCCGCCGGCGGCCTGCACACGGTCGCGATCACCGGCTCCTCGGGCAAGACCTCCACCAAGGACCTCATGGCCCAGGTGCTCGAGCAGATCGGTCCCACCCTCGCGCCGGAGGCCTCCTACAACTCCGAGGTCGGGGTCCCGCTGACGGTATGCCGTCTCACGCCCGGGACCGCCTACCTCGTCGCCGAGATGGGCGCCTCGGGCAAGGGGCACATCGCCCACCTGGTGCAGATCGCCCCGCCCCTGGTGTCGGTCGTGCTCAACGTCGGCAGCGCCCACCTGGGCGAGTTCGGCTCCCGCGAGGCGATCGGGGAGGCCAAGTCCGAGATCGTGGCCGGGCTGCGGCCCGGCGGCCTGGCGGTGCTCAACGCCGACGACCCGGTCGTCGCGCGGATGGAGTCGGTCGCGCGCCGGGTCGGCGCCCGCGTGGTCACCGTCGGCCGCGCCCAGCACGCCCAGGTCCGCGCCGGCGAGGTCACCCTCGACGAGCGCGGCCGCGCCTCCTTCCTCCTGCACGCCGCCGGCGAGCCCGGCCCCGGCCTGCCGGTCAGCCTGCGCCTCGTCGGCGAGCACCACGTCGGCAACGCCCTCGCCGTCGCCGCGGTGGCCCACGAGTGGGGTATGCCGTGGCCCGCCGTCGCCACCGCCCTCGGCCGGGCGGTGCCCCGGTCGCCGGGCCGGATGGAGGTCACCGACCGGGCCGACGGCGTCACGGTCGTCAACGACGCCTACAACGCCAACCCGGAGTCGATGGCCGCGGCCCTGCACACCCTGGCCGCGATGCGCCGCACCGGGGGCCGCCTGGTCGCGGTCGTCGGGGGCATGCTCGAGCTCGGCGCCGACGCCCCGGGCGAGCACGCCCGGGTCGGCGCCCTGGCCGCCGAGCTCGGGGTGGACCATCTCGTCACGGTGGGCGAGCTCGCCGGGCCGGCGCGCACGGCATACCTCGACGCCGGGGGGGCGGAGGCGACCCACGTGGCCGACCGGCACGCGGCCGCCGACCTGCTGGGCGGGCTGCTGCGCGCCGACGACGTGGTGCTGCTCAAGTCCAGCCGCGACTCTGGCCTGCGGCTGCTCGGGGACGAGCTCGCGCACGCCGACGTCGAGGCCGCCGCGACCGGCACGAGCACCGAGGAGCCCGCCTGATGGTCAACGTCCTGCTCGCCGGCTCGGTCGCGATGGTCGTCGCCCTCTTCGGCACGCCGCTGTTCATCAAGTTCCTGGTCCGGCGCGGCTACGGCCAGTTCATCCGCGACGACGGCCCGACCTCCCACCACACCAAGCGCGGCACGCCGACGATGGGCGGTGCGGTCATCATCCTGGCCACCCTGCTCGGCTACCTGGTCTCGCACCTGGCGCTCGTCCTGCTCGACATGTCGAGGCTCGTCGAGGTCACCCACAGCCGCTTCACGATGAGCGCGATCCTCGTGCTCTTCCTCATCACCGGGCTGGGCTTCGTCGGCTTCCTGGACGACTACACCAAGATCTCCAAGCAGCGCAGCCTCGGCCTGACGTCGGTGGAGAAGCTCGCCGGGCAGACGGTCGTCGCGGTGGTCTTCGCGATCGGTGCCCTCCAGACCCCCGGCGACAGCACCCGCAGCCCCGCCTCGACCGCGATCTCCTTCGTGCGCGACACCGGCTTCGACCTGGCCGTCGCCGGGCCGGTGCTCGGGGTCATCCTCTTCATCCTCTGGGCCAACGTCCTCATCGCCGGCGCCTCCAACGGCGTCAACCTCACCGACGGCCTCGACGGGCTGGCGACCGGTGCGTGCGTCATGGTCTTCGCCGCCTACTCGGTCATCGGCATCTGGCAGTACAACCAGAACTGCCAGCTGGCCCCCGGCCCCAACTGCTACGACGTGCGGGACGCGCTGGACCTGGCGGTCGTGGCCTGCTCCGTCGCCGGCGCCTGCTTCGGCTTCCTGTGGTGGAACGCCTCGCCGGCCAAGATCTTCATGGGCGACACCGGCTCCCTCGCGCTCGGCGGCGGCCTCGCCGGCCTGGCGATCACCACCCACACCGAGCTGCTGCTGGCCGTGCTCGGCGGGTTGTTCGTCATCATCACCCTGTCGGTGATCATCCAGGTCGCCTCGTTCAAGCTCACCCGTCGACGGGTCTTCCGGATGGCGCCGCTGCAGCACCACTTCGAGCTGCTCGGCTGGGCCGAGGTCACGATCGTCATCCGCTTCTGGATCATCGCCGGCATCTGCGTGGCCACCGGGGTCGGCATCTTCTACGCCGAGTGGGTGGCCAACCTGTGAGCCTGCTCGAGGAGATGACCCACCGGGACGCCGACTGGAGCCGCCTGCGCGCCCTGGTCACCGGGCTCGGCGTCAGCGGCTTCGCCGCCGCCGACGCGCTCATCCAGCACGGGGCCACCGTCACCGTGCTCGACCGCGGCAACTGCACCGAGCGGCAGGACACCCAGGCCGGGATCCTGGGCATCCTCGGCGCCGACGTGCGACTGGGCCCCGAGCACGTGGAGGGATGGCCGGCCGACGCCGGGGACCACGGGTATGACGTGGTCGTCACCTCGCCCGGCTGGCGCCCCGACCACCCGGTGCTGGCCGCGGCGGCGGAGCACGGCATACCGGTCTGGTCGGAGGTGGAGCTGGCCTGGCGGCTGCGGCCGCGGGTGGGCGCGGCGCCGTGGCTGGCGGTGACCGGCACCAACGGCAAGACCACGACCGTGCAGCTGCTCGAGACGATCCTGCGGACCGCCGGGCTGCGGGCGGTCGCGACCGGCAACGTCGGCACGCCGGTGCTCGACGCGGTGCAGCACCCCGAGCCCTACGACGTCGTGGCGGTGGAGCTGTCCAGCTTCCAGCTGCACTTCACGCACACGATGTCGCCGCTGGCCTCCTGCGTGCTGAACCTCGCGCCAGACCACCTGGACTGGCACGGGTCGCTGGAGGCCTACGCCGCGGACAAGGCGCGGATCTACGAGCGGACCCAGGTCGCCTGCGTCTACAACGTGCAGGACCCCGCCACCGAGCGGATGGTCGAGGAGGCCGACGTCGTCGAGGGCTGCCGGGCGGTCGGCTTCACGCTCGGCACGCCGGGGCTGTCGATGGTCGGCGTCGTCGACGACCTCCTCGCCGACCGCGCGTTCGTGGCCGAGCGGGCCACCTCGGCCGCCGAGATCGGGACGCTGGCCGACCTGTCCCGCGCCTCCGGCGGCGACGGCACGGGCGCGCCGCCGCCGCACCTGGTC
>QEUR01000230.1 GCA_003577095.1 Acidobacteriota bacterium | reverse complement strand
CCGGCTCGGGGTCGCTGAACTCCTCAACGGTCTCGGTCACCCACTCCAATAAGCCTCCCACCGCCCTGATAGTCGGCTCGAGGGCTATGTCGGCGACCACACCACCAACATCCTTAACCGCTTGGGGGGTCTTGCTACCCAAGACGTTGCGCACGCTCGAGGCGGTGTGGCCGATCTTGCTCGCGGCCGCACCCGCGGCGTCCCTGAGCGCTGGCGGCAAGTTCCGGCCCTCGGCCTTTTTGCGCCAGTACTCTTGCAGGTCTGCCCAGGCCTTCTCCTCGTATGGGGACATCCCCTGCCCGGAGGTCGCTCCGCTGTTCATGACCCGATGCTAGGACAAGAACCCCACCGAACTGCTCTCGCAAGAGAACTTAGACGCGAATCTTCGGCGACGACATTGCGGAGGATCTCTGAACTGTTCCCTCCCGCCGTCAAGAAGGCCACGCTGAACACGTCATCCCGTTGAGACCGCTCTGGTCACGGCCGCCGTGTCTGGATGCAGGAACAGCAGTTCGCTCCGCACCGGTCGTCCGGTGGCTGCCTGCAGGCAGGCGGCGTAGGCCCGCATCTGCGGTGCGTAGTAGGCCACCCGACTGTCCAACGCTGCGGACGGGATCGCGTCGGTCTTGTAGTCCACGACGACGAGCCCGTCCTCGTCCTCGAAGAGGAGGTCGACATAGCCCTCCAGCAGCGTGCCATCGTCCAGGACCGTGCCGACGTAGCTCTCGCGCCAGTGGCGCGCCAGGGCGGCCGCCCGGACCAGTGGGCTCGCCAGTGCCGAGCGCACCAGGTCGGTCACCAGGGACACGTGCACCGTCACGCCCTCGGCCAGGCACTGCTCCTCGACGACTCCGGCGGGCGGCTCGTCGGCGCTGAGGTCGACGGTCTGGAGCACGCCGTGCACCGCACGCCCGACCGCGGAGCCGTAGCGGCCCTTCGACCACGGCGGCAGCACGAGGTCGCGGGGACCCTTGTGGCTGCCCGCCTCGTCGTCATGCCCGGCCAGCACAATCTCGGGCTCGGTGCCCTCGAGGCCGGAGGCGACGACAGCAGCGTCCTGCTGCGCGCGCCTCCGTGCACCGTCAACGCGGGTAGACCACTGCTCGAGGTCCGGCAGCACGATCTGCGGCTCGGCCCGGCCGGCGACGGGGGGCCCCTCGGGCACCCGCAACCGCTCGAGCGGCACGGTCAGGGCCGGGTCGGTCGCACCCGCGTCGGCCATCAGCTTCGCCGAGGTGCGTGCCTTGGAGTCGGCGGCGCGGTGGAGCGAGACCACCAGGTGGTCGCGCGCCCGGGTCGCGGCCACGTAGAGCAGCCGCATCCGCTCGGCGTCGCCCATCTGCTCGTCCACCGGCAGCGCCTCGGCGAAGTCCGACGTCTCCAATCGGCTGGACAGCCGCACCTCGTAGCCGCCCTCGCGCGGCCAGAGCAGCTGGACGCCCCGCGGCTGGCGCGGCTGCGCCGACATCCCGGAGAGCACCACCACGGGGTACTCGAGTCCCTTGGCCGCGTGGATCGTGCTGATCTGCACCGCGTCGACATCGGTCTCCGGCAGCACCGACTCGCTGACCCTCGCCGACTCGTCGCCCTGGCGTGCGGCCCAGGCCAGGTAGGCGCGCAGCCCGCCGCTTGTGGTCTGGGACCAGGCACGAGCCTGGTCCACCACGAACCGCAGGCGGCGCCAGACGTCGCGCCGGTCCCTGCCGCCGGCACCCACCTCGTACATGCGCCGCTCGTCGATGACCGCCTCGAGCAGCTCGGCAGGGGTCGCCCACCTGGACCGGCGCGCCAGCGCCTGCAGCGAGGCCAACGCGTCGCCGACCGGGCCGTCCTCCCGCCGACCGTCGTCCCCGTCCGGGCGGTAGGACCACAGGGAGAAGGAGCCGCCGGCGGCCCGCCAGCGCCACAGGTCGTCGTCGCCGCAGCCGTACAGGGGCGAGCGCAGCGCCGTCACCAGGGACAGCCGGTCGCCGGGGTCGGCGACCGCGCGGGCGGCAGCCATCAGCGCCCGCACCTCCGGCGCCTGGTAGACCAGCGAGCTCGCCTCGGCCCGGTGGGGGACACCGGCGTCGTCGAGCGCGTCGAGCAGGAACGGCAGCGAGGTGCGTGACGGCACGAGCACGGCGATGTCCGCCGGCCGCACGGCACGCCATACCTCGGTCTGCTGGTCCCAGACCTGCCACTCCTCGGCGAGCATGGTCCGGATCGCGTCCGCGACCTCCGCCGCCTCGACGGTTCGCAGCTCGGCCGCCTTCGGCCTGCCCGGGTGCGCGGTCCCTCCCAGGAGGGTCACCGGCGGCCCGTCCTCCTTCCCGGGACGGTATGGGGTGAGGGCCTCATAGCGCGGCTGCACCCCCTCCTCGGGCTGGATCAGCCGCCCGAAGACGCTGTTGACCCAGCGCAGGACCGGCTCGACGGTACGGAAGTTGGTGGTCAGGCTTACCGGTGTGCCGAGCCGGTCTTCCGCGCGCAGGTACACCGCGACGTCGGCCCGGCGGAACCGGTAGATGGACTGCTTGCCGTCGCCGACGAAGAACAACCTGCCCTCCGGCACGACCACGTCGGCCCAGTCCTCGGCGTCGGCATCGGCGCCCCCGGCGATGCGCACGGCCAGGTCGACCTGGATGGGGTCGGTGTCCTGGAACTCGTCCAGCAGCAGTCGCTCGTAGGTGTCGTGCAGCGCGGCGCGGACCTCCGGGTCGCGACGCAGCAGGTCGCGGGCGAGCACCAGGAGGTCGTGGAACTCCAGCCTGCCCTCCTGCCGCCGCTGCTGCGCGGCCTCGAGCACGCCGCGGGCCGTCCATCGGGTGATGGCGCGCAGGCAGCCGTCAAGGAGCCTTGCGACTATCTCGCGGGCCGCCGCGGCAAGGTCGTTCCCGGCGTCCCGGACGGTGGCGATGTCGCACGTCCAGTTGCCCTTGCGACCCGTGCCTCCGAAGCGCATGTCGGCGACCTGCACGAGTGCGTGGACCCTGGCACCGTCGTCGGCGGCGGACTCGAGCGCGTTGACCGCAGTGGTTAGCGCTGGGAACTTCGCCAGCAGCCGGTCTTGGTCGTCGGTGCAGCTGGCGGCCGTCGCCAGGAGGTCGCGGGCCCGGCGCAGGAAGCCCGACAGGTCCGGCACGGACACCGTCGGGACGGGCGTAGGCAGGATGCGGTCCTCGACCAGGTCCCAGTCCGAGTCGAGGGCACGGGCCAGCGACCGGACGTGGTCCAGCTTGAGGCCGGCGGCCATGCCGAGCAGCACCGGCCCCGCCATGGCGTCGTCGTCCAGGAGCGCAGTCTGCAGGGCCGACCACCGCTCGTCGAAGGCGACCGATGAGGCGACCTCGTCCGTCACCTCGACCAGCGGCGGCAGCCCGGCGGCAACGGCGTGTTCGGTCAGGATCCGTCGGGCGAAGGAGTGCAACGTCCCGACCGCGGCCCGGTCCAGCTCGTCCAGGGCGTGCTGGGCGAGCTCGCGACGTCGACCGGTGCTGGTGCGCCATACCCGCTCGAACTCGGTGCGCAGCCGGTCGCGGAGCTCGGCACCCGCCTTCTCGGTGAAGGTGACGGCGGCGATCCGGAGCATCGGGACCTCGTCCTCCAGGGCGAGGGTGCAGATGCGCTCGACGAGGGAGCGCGTCTTGCCTGTGCCGGCGCCCGCGTTGACGAACAGGGTGCGCGCGGTGTCACCGGTGATGATGTTGCGCGCGGCCTGGTCGGCAGGCAGCGGGGCAGCGGGCGTGGTCGCGGCGGTCATGCCTCTCCCTCGGCAGCGGCGTCGGGCTCGAGCACGGCGAGGAGCCCCTCAAGTGCGGGGTCGTGCCGCTGCCGCTCCCAGCGCTCGCGCGCCGCGCCGTGGCCGAGCCCGTCCGGGTTGCAGTAGCGGCACTGCACGTAGGAGTAGTCGGCCTCCACCGGCGGGCGCGGCGGGTACAGACCCTGCGCGGCGAAGCCGACCAGCGAGCCCACGGTCTCGGCGAGCGTGGTGAGCACCTGTTCGTCGACGTCGATGCCGATCCGCCCCGAGTCGCGGCGGACGAACCAGTATTCGGCCCTGACACTGGCGTCGGGCGCGTCGAGCCGCGACCGTGCGGCGATGGCGTAGACCGGGAGTTGGAAGCGGGTGGCGCCGGCGAGGGGGTCCTCGGCGGTGATGCCCCTGTAGCCGTTGCTCCGACCGGTCTTGATGTCGGTGACGTAGACGGTGCCGTCCCGACCGAGGTCGACCTTGTCGATGCTGCCGCGGAGCAGGACCCGGCCGCCGGGCACGGGCAGCCCGACCGGTGGCTCGCCGGCCCGCCCGAACGCAAGTTCGCTGGCGACGACCTTCGCGTCGTGCTGCGCACGCCATTCGTCGTCGGCGACGAGCATCGCCGCCAGGTCGACCTCGATCCGGTCGCGCTCGCGCTGCCAGAGCCTGGGATGGCCGGTCAGTCCGGTCCGCTCCAGCTCCGCGGCCTCCTCACGGGCGATCTGGACCAGCCGGGTCCGCTGCTCGGCGGTCCAGGGTGCCCCGAAGGAGGGGAGCGCCTCCGGGTCTTCCGTGACGAGCCGCTCGACGCAGCGGTGGACCAGGTTGCCGATGTCCGCGGGGCTGACCTCGACGACGTCCTCCGGCTGGTCGAGCGGCTCGACGCGCAGGAGCCGTCTGACGAAGAAAGCGTGCGGGCAGTCGACGTACTGCTCCAGGGCTGTGGGCGCCAGCGTCGGGTCTCCGGTGCGGTGGTCCGGCAGGCCCTCGCACCCGCTCAGGTCACCGTCGAAGCGCGTGAACACGGAGCCCGCGCGGGCCCGCAGCATGTCGGTGGCGGCCGTGACGACGCCGTCCTCCAGCGCTCCGGCCGTGGCCGCCCGGGCACGCCACTCCTGCCGCGTCGCGGGGTCAGGAGTGTGCAGCAGCTCGGCGGAGAAGGAGGGGGAGGTGCGCAGTTGGCCGTCGAGGTCACCGACCCGGTCCCAACGGGACAGGGCCAGCCCGTGGTCGCCCGAGAGCTCACGGAGCGTTCCGAGCAGCCAGCGACTCGGCAGCCTCCGGCTCGAGCTGCGCAGGTCCCCTCGAGGGAACGAGGCGACCGCGCGGGGCGCGGCTGCGAAGGCGGCGAGGAGGTGGCGGTATGCCGTCCCCTGCCGTTCCCGCACGCTGCGTAGCTCGT
>QEUR01000229.1 GCA_003577095.1 Acidobacteriota bacterium | reverse complement strand
CAAGGACTCGGTCGGCAGCCAGCTCAACCAGCTGCTCGGCGTCGTCTACGCGCTGCTGGCGCTGGCGGTGATCGTGTCGCTGTTCGGGATCGTGAACACGCTGGCGCTCTCGATCTACGAGCGCACCCGCGAGCTCGGGCTGCTGCGCGCGGTCGGCATGTCGCGCCGCCAGGTGCGGAGGATCGTCCGCTACGAGGCGGTGATCACGGCCCTGATCGGCGCCGTGCTGGGCCTGGTGCTGGGCGTGGTCTTCGCGGTGCTGGTCAGCCGCCCCCTCGCCGAGGAGGGCTTCATCCTCGTGATCCCGGTGGCGACGCTGCTGGCGCTGATGGTGCTGGCCGCGCTCGCCGGGGTGCTGGCAGCGATCGCGCCGGCGCGCCGCGCCGCCCGCCTGGACGTGCTCGAGGCGCTCGCCTACGAGTGAGCCGGCGCCGGCCGGCCGCCCTCGCCCTCCGGGGGTCAGACCCTTGCTTGCGGGCGCCGGGGTCGCAGGACCTCGTCCAGCCGGCTCTGCGGGACCGGGTCGGCGTCCGGCACGGACCCGCCGGCGGTCTCGATGACCGCGACGTCCTCCGGCGCCACGTGCTGCGGCTCGGTCTGCACGCCCGCGGCGTCCAGCAGGCGCCCCACCTGCTTCTTCTGGTGCGGCAGCGCGAGGGTGACCACGACGCCCTCGTCCCCGGCGCGGGCGGTGCGCCCCGCGCGGTGCAGGTAGTCCTTGTGGTCGGCCGGCGGGTCGACCTGGAGGACCAGGGAGACGTCGTCGACGTGGATGCCGCGGGCGGCGACGTCGGTGGCGACGAGCACCGGGAGGGTGCCGTTCTTGAAGGCGTCGAGCACGCGGGTGCGCTGGGCCTGGTTGAGGCCGCCGTGCAGGGCCGCGGCGAAGACGCCCGACTCGCGCAGCTGGGTCGCCACCCGGTCGGCGCCGAGCTTGGTGCGGCAGAAGACGACGGTGCGACCGGGCCGGTTGGCGATGGCGGCGGTGATCGGCCGCTTGTGGTGCGGGTGCACCAGGAAGACGTGGTGCTCCATGGTGTCGACCGAGGCCGCGACGTCGTCGGTGGAGTGGGTGACCGGGTCGGTCAGGTAGGTCTTGGCGACCTGGTCGACGCCGTGGTCGAGGGTGGCCGAGAAGAGCAGGCGCTGCCCGTCGGCCGGGGTGAGGTCGAGGATCTGCCTGATCGCCTCGACGAAGCCCATCTCGGCCATGTGGTCGGCCTCGTCGAGGACGGCGACCTCCACCTCGGACAGGTCGGCGGCGCTGCGCTCGACGAGGTCGATGAGGCGGCCCGGGGTGGCGACGAGCACGTCGACGCCGCGCTCCAGCCCGGCCAGCTGCGGCGTGTAGGACATGCCGCCGGCGACGAGCAGGAAGCGCTTGTCGAGGGCGCGGATCAGCGGCGCGAGCGCGTCGACGATCTGCATCGCCAGCTCGCGCGTCGGCGTCAGGATCAGCGCGCGCGGGCGGTGCGGCACGGCGCGCGGGCGGCCGGCCAGCCGGTGCAGCATCGGCAGGCCGAAGGCCATCGTCTTGCCCGAGCCGGTCTGGCCGCGGCCGAGCAGGTCCTTGCCCGCGAGCGCGTCGGGGATCGTGGCGGCCTGGATCGGGAACGGCTGGGTGATCCCGGTGCGCGCGAGGGCGGCGACGAGGTCCTCGTGCAGCCCGAGCTTGGCGAAGCCGTTGTCCTCGGTCACCGTCGCGGTCGCGTCCTCCTGGGTGCCGCGTGCCAGGTGCTCCTGGTATGCGGCCTCCGCCGCCTCGCGCTCGTCCTCCGGGGAGGGCTCGACGCGGTCCTGGCGGCGGTCGTCGAACCGGCGGTCGTCGAAGCGACGGCCGCCGCGGCGGTCGTCGAAGCGGCGCTCCTCCCAGCCCCGGCCCTCGTGGAAGCCGCGGCGGTCGGGGCGGCCCTCGCGCTCGTCCCGCCGGGCGCGCCAGACGTGCTCCGTCCGGCCGCCGCGCTCCTCCCGGGCCTCGCGCTCCCGGCGCGCGTCGCGCCAGTCGGAGCGGTCCTCGTCGGCCCAGCGGCGCCGGCCGTAGCCGCGGTCGTCGCGGCGCTGGTAGCCACCCCGGTCCTCACGACGCTGGTAGCCACCCCGGTCCTCGCGACGCTGGTAACCACCCCGGTCCTCGCGACGCTGGTAACCACCACGGTCCTCGCGACGCTGGTAACCACCACGGTCCTCACGACGCTGGTAACCACCACGGTCCTCACGACGCTGGTAGTCACCACGGTCCTCACGACGCTGGTAGCCACCACGGTCCTCACGACCCTGGTAGCCACCACGGTCCTCACGACGCAGGTAGCCACCGCGGTCGTCACGGCGGTGACCACCGCGGTCGGTGCCGTGACCGCGACGGTCGTCGTCGGCATACCTGCCCTCGCCGGAGGGGCGCTGCCGCTTGCCCTTGAGCTGGGCGCGCGCCTGCTTCTCGCGGGCGAGGCGGGCCGCCTTCTTCTGGGCGGCGGTGTGTCGGGGCTTCTTGCCGGTCGTGCCGGCAGTCCTGTTTCCGGGCTTGGCCATGGGTGGCTCAACTCGCTCTTCGGGTTGTCGAGGTGGGTTCTCGCCTCGACGCCCTCTGGCGTGACCGGACCTACCTCCAGGCGCTCACGTGGCGCCCGCGGACCCCAGGATCGGATCGTCCTGAGGTGTGGGTGCCCCTGGCTCCGGGCCGAGGGGGACGTTCAAGTCTACCGGACGCGCGGGGATGCTCCGTGCGGTCGGGCCGGGAGCCGCACGCGGGTGTCGCTTCAACGAGCGAGGCGCTGCTCGTCGGCGGATCCTTCGAGAGACGGCTCGGGCGCACTCCCGCGCCGTCCTTCGGACGAGTCGGGACCGTCAAGGACCAAAGGAGCAGATCATGCGCACGAGGTGGACAGCACTGGTGGCCACGGCGGGAGTGGTGGGGGTTGCGGGCTGCGCAACGGGATCGGGCGGAAGCACCGAACCGCTCTCCAGCGACGACTTCGCCGTGACCGCGACCTCCGACGCCCCGCTGACCATCATGGGCTTCGGACTGGACGACGAGGTGGCGCAGGTGCGCTACGACCGGGCCGTCGAGGCGGTCTCCGGGACCGACGTCAAGCTCTCCGAGGGGGGGCTCGACATGCAGCAGTTCCTCTCCTCCGTGGCCGCGGGCGACGTCCCCGCGCTCATCCGGGCGGACCGGGCCCAGATCGGCACCCTGGCCTCCCGCGGCGCGATCCGGCCCGTGGGCGACTGCCTGGACCAGGCCGGGATCGACCCCTCGCAGTTCGTCGAGTCCGCCCTGGGCCAGGTGACCTTCGACGACCAGGTGTACGGCATACCGGAGTTCAACACGGTCCAGCTGACGATGGCCAACAGCGACCTGCTCGAGGAGGCGGGGCTGACGATCGAGGACGTCAACGGCTCGGACTGGGACGCGGTGAGCAGGGCCAGTCAGGAGCTGCACCAGGAGTCGGGAGGCAAGCTGTCGGTCATCGGCTACGACAGCAAGCTGCCGGAGTTCCTGCCGCTGTGGGTGCACGCGCACGGAGGCCGCATGCTCTCCGAGGACGGGCGCACCGCCAGCCTGGACAGCCCGGAGGTCGTGGACGCGCTGGAGTGGGCGGTGTCCATCTACGACGCCCAGGGCGGCTTCGGCACCGTCAAGGCCTTCCGCGACTCGGCTGACTTCTTCGGCTCCGGCAACCAGTTCGCCTCCGACAGCCTCGGCGCGATGCCGATGGAGCAGTGGTACGTCAACGTGCTCAACGAGGTCTCCCCCGACGCCCCGGTCGTCTTCGACGCCGTGCGCGGCGAGGACGGCGAGCCGGTCGCCTACGCCAACGGCTCGGCCTGGGCGATCCCCACCGACAGCCAGAACCCCGCCGCCGCCTGCACCTTCGCCGCCAGCATGGTCTCGCTCGACTCCTGGATGGCCGCCGCGCAGGAGCGCGCGACCCAGCGGGAGAAGGACGGCCTGCAGTTCACCGGCCTGCTCACCGGCAGCACGGAGGCCGACCAGAGGATCCGCGACGAGCTCGTCGAGCCCAGCGGCGAGGAGAACTGGGACGGCGCCGTGGAGGCGATGTACGAGGCCAACGAGCACACCTTCGCCTTCCCGGCCAACCCGGCCGACGCCGAGTTCCGCACCGCCTGGCAGGACGCCGTGAACCGCGTCCTCAACGGCCAGCAGGAGCCGGCCGAGGCGCTCGCCGACGCCCAGGAGGAGGCCCAGAAGGCCCTCGACTCGGCCTGGGAGAAGTGGGACGAGCAGGACTCATGACCGCCGCGCAGGACACCCGCGCCGGCACCGCCGTGCCCACCGCCCCCGTGGCGCGCGGGGGCGGGTCCCGCCGGAGACGGTCGTGGCGCGACGGCGTGCGGCGCGGCGACTGGAAGCCGGCGCTGCTCTTCCTCTCGCCGTGGATCATCGGCTTCGCCGTGTTCACCGCGTGGCCGGTGATCTACACCGGCTACCTGTCGCTGACCGACTACGACGTGCTCAACGCACCGAGCTTCGTGGGACTGGAGAACTACCGGCGGCTCGTCCAGGACGACGACGCGCTGCGGGCGATGAACAACACGATGGTGTACACGGTGCTCCAGGTGCCGCTCTACGTCATCTTCTCGCTGCTGCTGGCGCTACTGCTCAACCAGGTCGTGGGACGCACGGCCGACTTCTTCCGGACCGTGTTCTTCCTGCCCAGCATGACCCCGCCGGTGGCCACCGGCGTGCTCCTGCTGCTGCTCTTCAACGGCCAGGACGGCCTGATCAACGACGTCCTGGGCTGGTTCGGGATCAACGGCCCGAACTGGACGACGGACCCGTTCTGGGTCAAGCCCGGCCTGGTGCTGATGAGCCTGCTCAGCGTGGGCGGCTCGGTGATCATCCTCTTCGCCGCGCTGCGCGGGGTGCCCCAGGACCTCTACGACGCCGCGCTCGTCGACGGCGCCGGCTTCTGGCGGCGGACCTGGCACGTGACGATCCCGATGATCTCCGGCGCCCTCTTCTTCGTCACGGTGGTCAACACCATCGCTGCGCTGCAGTCCTTCACCGAGGCCTACACCGCCTTCTTCGGCGTCGGCAACACCACCTACTCCAACGAGGCCGCCGAGCTCTACGCCATCCACGTCTTCCGGCAGGCCTTCGAGTTCCTCCAGATGGGCTACGCCTCGGCGCTGGCCTGGCTGCTGTTCGTCGTGATCATGGTCATCACCGCCGTCCAGGTCGTGGTGTCCAGAAAGCTC
>QEUR01000228.1 GCA_003577095.1 Acidobacteriota bacterium | reverse complement strand
TGTTCCTCAACGCGGTGCCCAAGTTCGTCACCGACACCGGGCTGGTCCTGGGCTTCGCCCTCGTCGGGGGCGTGGCCTATCTGCTGGGCGGGGCCGGGCAGGCCTTCGAGGCGATCGCGCTCTTCGCGGTCGCCGGCATGCGGATGATCCCGAGCGTCAACCGCTTCCAGTCGGTGATGACCCAGACCGCGTCGACGCTCCCGCACGCCGAGGCGGTGATCCGCGACATCGTGGACGCGCAGGGCTACGTGGACGCGGCCGAGCGGCTCGGCCAGGACCCGCTGCCGCACGAGCCGCGGCTGCTGTCGTTGCGCGGCGTGTCCTTCACCTACCCCGGCAGCCGCGAGCCGGCCCTGCGGGACGTCGACCTCGACGTGCCGCTGGGGTCCTCGGTCGCGCTCGTCGGCGCCTCCGGCGCGGGCAAGTCCACCCTCGTCGACGTGCTGCTGGGCCTGCTCGTGCCGCATGAGGGCCAGATCCGCCTGGACGAGCGGGACCTGGCCGACGTGCTGGCGGCGTGGCGGTCGCGGGTGGGCTACGTGCCGCAGGAGGTCAACCTGTTCGACGGCACGGTCGCCCAGAACGTCGCGCTCACCTGGGGCGACGACGTCGACGAGGACCGCGTGGTCCGCTGGCGCTCTCGGGCGGGCAGCGCCAGCGGCTCGGCATCGCCCGGGCGCTCTACGGCGACCCGCTGGTCCTCGTCCTCGACGAGGCGACCTCGGCCCTGGACACGGCGACCGAGGACGCCGTCGCCCGCGCGATCCACGAGCTGCACGGGCAGGTGACCGTCATCGCGGTCGCGCACCGGCTGTCGACGGTCCGCGGCAGCGACCAGGTCTGCTTCATGACGGACGGGACGATCGCGGCGCGCGGCACCTTCGAGGAGGTCGTGGCGGCGCACCCGCAGTTCGCCACCCAGGCGCGGCTCTCGGGGCTGGCGTGAGGCTGCCGGACGTCGACGTCGACGTGGTCGTCGCGGTCCACGACCTCGCGCGGCCGGTCGGGGAGACCGTGCTCTCCGCGCTGCGCGGCGCAGACCTCGCGGGCGTGCTGCCGTCGGGGCACCGGGTGCGCGTCACCGTGGTGTGCCACGGGCTGGACGCGGCCGACGTGCGGCGCCGGGTGGAGGGGACGCTGGAGTCTGCGGGGGAGGAGGACCTGGCCGTCCACGTCCGCTACCTCGAGCTGCGCGACGGGCTGCGGTCGCCGGCGGGACCGTTCAACACCGGGCTCGCCGCAGCCGACGGGCGCTGGGTGAGCATCATCGGCTCGGACGACCGCTTCGGCCACGGCGCGCTCGGGCAGTGGGCGGCGCTGGCCGACGAGCTCGGCACGTCGTGGCTGATCGCGCCGCTGCAGACCGACACCGGCGAGGTGGTGCCGACGCCGCGCACCCGGCCCGGACGCACCCGGGACCTGGACCTCGTGCTCGACCGCCTCGCCTACCGGACCGCGCCGCTGGGGCTGCTGCGGCGCTCGACCCTCGTCGACCTGGGACTGCTCGTGCCGGGCGCCGAGCACCCGACCGGTCCCCTCACCCCCGGCCTGGCCACCGGCGAGGACGTCGAGCTCTCGCTGCGGCTGGCCAGCTCCGGCGAGCGGGTCGACCTGGCCGCGGGCCTGCCGCCCTACGTCATCGGCACAGGCGGGACCGGCGGCACCAGCATGACCGGCGACACGGACGGCACGGCCGGCGAGGGCGGCCGGACCGCGCCGGCCCGCGTCACGCACACCCGCCGCCCGCTGGCCGACGAGCTCGCCGCGCACGCCCGGCTGCTCGACCTGCGCTGGGTCGCGGCCCTTCCCGCCGCCGCCCGGCGGGCGATCGTCGTCAAGACCCTGCGCATCCACGTCCTCGGTGCGGTCCGCCGCCGGCCCTCGCCGCTGGACTGGGCGCCGGGCGAGGCCGCGTGGGTGCGGTCGCTGACCCGGTACCTGCTGGCGCTCGGCCCCGACGCCGAGCAGGCCCTGCACCGCGCCGACCGCGAGCTCCTCGACGCCGTGCTCACCGCACCGGACACCGACGCGCTCGCCGCCGCCTCCCGCCGCCGGGCCGGAGCCTCGCGGTGGGACATCCTGCTCACGCCCGACCCGCGGCACAACCTCGACCCCGAGTCCACAGTCCGCCAGCACCTCGACCACGCCGTCGGCCGAGGCCTGGCCCGGGTCCGTGGCGCACTGGCTGACCGGGGCGGGCAACTGCATACCCTCCACGACGAGGAGCGCCCGCGCGTGCTGGTGCTGTCCTTCAGCCCGATCGCCTCCGACGCCCGGGTGCTCAAGCAGGTCCGCCACCTCTCCGGCGGCTTCGACGTGGTGACCTGCGGCTACGGGCCAGCGCCGGAAGGCGTGACCGCGCACGTGCAGGTGCCCGACGAGCTCCGGAACGAGCTGGACGGCCGCCTCATCACGGCCCGCGCCTACCCTGCGGCCTACCTGGCCCAGGCCGGCGTGCGGTGGGTGCTGCGGAACCTGCCGGCCGGTGCGGCCGACGTCGTCGTCGCCAACGACCTCGACGCGGTGCCGCTGGCCCTGCGGCTGCGGCCCCGGGCCGGCGTGCACGCCGACCTGCACGAGTACTTCCCGCGCCTGCACGAGGAGCACGAGGCGTGGATGCGGCGGATCTCGCCCTACCAGGAGTGGCTGTGCCGGCGGTTCCTCCCGCGGTGCGCCGCGGTCACGACCGTCAGCCACCGGATCGCCGAGGAGTATGCCGAGCAGTTCGGCGTCGAGGTCGGCGTGGTCACCAACGCCGCGCCGTGGGCCGACCTCGCGCCCGGCCCGGTCGGCTCGCCGCTGCGCCTGGTCCACTCGGGGGCGTGCCTGCGCAACCGCGACCTGCACGTCATGGTCGAGGCGGTCGTCCGTGCCGCGGGTGACGGGGCCGACGTGACGCTCGACCTCTACCTGACCCCCAACGACCCGGGCTACCTGCAGCAGCTGCGGGCCGCTGCCGTCGCCAGCGAGGGGGTCGTCACCGTGCACGACCCCGTGCCCTATGCCGAGCTGGTGGCGACGCTGAACGGCTATGACATAGGGGTGCACGTGCTGCCGCCGAGCTCGTTCAACAACGCCAACGCGCTGCCCAACAAGATCTTCGACTACGTGCAGGCGCGGCTGGGGCTGCTCGTCGGTCCGAGCCCGGAGATGGCGATGCTGGTGCACCGCCACGACCTCGGCGTCGTGGCCACGGCTTTCGACGCGCGTGCCGTCGCCGACGCGGTGGGGCGCCTCGACGCGCCGTCGGTCACCGGCTTCAAGGCCGCCGCGCACGCCGCCGCGCACGAGCTCTCCGACGCGGAGCAGTCGAGGCGGTGGGTGGAGTCGGTCCGACGTGTCTCGGGGCGGGCCGTATGAAGGAGCGCTTCTGCTCGTGCGCCTCGACAGGAAGAAGTCTTCCAGGTAATCTTCCTGCATGGCGCTGAACATCAAGGACCCGGAGACGGACCGACTGGCCCGCGAGCTTGCGGGACTTACGGGAGAGACGATCACGGTGGCGCTCCGGCACGCCCTGGAGGATCGTCTGCGCCTGGAGCGCCGGCGTCGGCGGAGCCAGCCGGACCTGCACTGGATCATCGAGCGTGGGCGCGAGCGGACGACCCGCGACGAGCGCGACGAGGACGCCATCCTCGGCTACGCCGCGGACGGGCTTCCCAGGTGATCGCCGTCGACAGCTCGGCGCTCGTCGCCGTCGTCCTGGGCGAGCCGGACGCGGAGTCGTTCCTGGCCAAGCTCCAGTCCACGTACACCGTGCTGAGCGCCGCGAACCTCGTCGAGGCCGCCATCGTCGTCGAGGCCAGGCAGGGGCTGGACGCGGCGCGGGACCTGGAGCTTCTCGTCGAGGGCGTCGTCGACGAGATCGTCCCCGTGGACCCGTCGCACGCTGCTGCCGCCGTCGAGGCCTGGCGTCGCTACGGTCGTGCCCGCCATCCCGCAGGCCTGAACTTCGGGGACTGCTTCGCCTACGGCCTGGCGAGGCTGCGCGGCCTCCCCCTGCTGTTCAAGGGTGACGACTTCAGCAGCACCGATGTCGCGGTCGCCTGAGGGGCGCTCGGTGCGCCGCCGCATCCAGGGGCGGCGATGAGGCCCGACCCACGACCACGCCTGCTGATCATGGCGTTCAGCCCGCTGCGCTCGGACGCCCGGGTGCTGCGGCAGGTGCGCCTCTTCGCCGACCGGTATGCCGTGACGACGCTGGGCTACGGCGACGCCCCCGAGGGAGTGGTCGAGCACCTGCGCCTGCCCGACGACGTCGTCAGCTGGCACAAGGACCGCCGGCTGCTTCTCGCCCGACGGTACGAGACGGCATACCGCAGGTCCCCGGTGGTCGTGGCGGCCGCCCGGCTGCTCGAGGGCCGTGCGGGCAGCTTCGAGGTGGTCCTCGCCGACGACATCGACACCGTCCCGCTGGCGCTCGACCTGGCGGCGCCCGGCGGGGTGCACGCGGACCTGCACGAGTACCACCCCCGCCAGAACGAGGAGAACCGGCGCTGGAGGCTCTTCGTCGCGCCCTACTACCGGTGGCTGGTGCGCACCTACGGCACCCGCGCGGACTCGGTGACGACCGTGGGGGAGGGCATCGCGAGGGAGTACCGGACGCGCTTCGGGATCCGCGCCGGCGTCGTGGTCAACGCGCCCGGCTTCGTGCGGCTCGCCCCGTCGCCCGTGGCCGCGGAGGGACCGCTGCGGCTGGTGCACTCGGGCAACGCCCAGCGGCACCGGCTGGACGTCGTCCTCGCCGCGATGGACCTGGTCACGGAGCCCGTGACGCTGGACCTCTACCTGGTCTCCAACGACCCGGCGTACCTGGAGGAGCTCACCACCCGGTACGCCGGCTCCGACCGGGTGAGAATCCACCCGCCCGTCGCGCCGCACGAGCTGCCGGCGACGCTCAACGCCCACGACGTGGGCGTCTACGTGCTCCCACCGGTCTCCTTCAACCACCTGTGGGCGCTGCCCAACAAGGTCTTCGACTTCGTGCAGGGTCGGCTCGCGCTCGTCGTCGGGCCGAGCCCGGAGATGGCCGCGCTCGTGCGCCGCCACGGCCTCGGCGTCGTCACCGACGACTTCTCCCCGGAGGCGCTGGCCCGAGCCCTGGACGGGCTCACCCGCGAGGACGTGCGGGCCTACAAGGAGGCCTCGGCCGCGGCCGCGCACGAGCTGTCGGCCGACCGTCAGGTGGTCGGCTGGGCCAGGGCGGTCGACGCCCTCGCCGCGCGCGTCAACGGCTGACGGTTCGGATTCCCGTCAGCTGCCAGCCGCCCTCGTGGCTCGTCGCGCGGAACCCCAGCGCCACGTTGATCGCGAGCATGTGGTCGTTCTCGTCGGCGTTCCAGGTATGCAGCCGCCGGACCTGCGGCGCGTGCTCCGCCAGGCGCAGCAGGTTCTCGGCCTTGACGAGCATGCCCAGCCGGTGGCCGCGGTGGTCGGCATGGACGAGCGTGTCCTCCTGGTAGCCGACGGCCGGCTTGTCCCGCGGCAGGTCGACGTAGGTGTAGGCGACCAGCTCCCCGGTGGGGACGTGCTCGGCGGCCGTCAGCACGCGCGTGCGCCCCACCCGGGCGCTGACCCTGTCGCTCTCGGCGACCCGCTCGGCGTCCCACACCTCCTCCTCGATCTCCAGGCCGCCGGTGGGCACGTCGGTGCTCATCCGCGACATCAGGCGGGCCATCGCCTCGCGCCGCTCCGGCGGCACAGGACCCACCCAGCCGATGGTCCGGTATGCCGTGCCCGCCGCCTCGCGGGCGGCCGGCAGCCCGGCGGCGGCCAGCTCGAGGCCGGTCGGCACCTGCAGGACGCTGTGCCGCTCGACCTGCTCGAGGGCGAGGCCCACGTCCAGCAGGGCGAGCGCGAGGGCGTCGCG
>QEUR01000227.1 GCA_003577095.1 Acidobacteriota bacterium | reverse complement strand
AGGTGCTCGTTGGTGGTGCCGCGGTAGGTGGCGACCAGCTCCTCGGCGACGCCGAGGTCGAGGGCGATCCGCACCTGCACCACCTCGCGCAGGGTGCGGAAGGTGCCGTCCCGGTTGAGCGAGCCGCGGAAGACCAGTCCCGAGACCAGCGGCGACATCGACAGGCCGCCGACGAAGCTGCCGTGCCCGTGACGGACCTCGACGATGTCGAGGGAGCTGAGCGTGCGCATCGCCTCGCGCACCGAGGAGCGCGAGACGCCCAGCTCCTCGCACAGCTCGCTCTCGGTGGGCAGCGGGTCGCCGGGCTGCAGACCGTGCTCGCGGATGTAGTCCTTGATCTCGTCGACGGTGGACCAGCGGGCCTTGCGGCGGCCGGTGCTGCGGGACGGCGCGGCGGTGCCCGACGGGCGCTCGGCGTTCACTGGCGATCCTCCTGACGTGGTGGGGCGGCGTGCCGCCGGGGCGTCGGTGCCCCGGCCGTTGACCTGGTCCCGCCCCTACTATAGTCTCTGACCGACGTCAGATGTCCGATGTCATCTGTTGAGAGGTCAGAGCGCGCTGCAGCGCCCGACGAGAGGTACGCGTACCAATGACGAACGCACTGAACCACCAGGCCAGCCGCCGCGGCTTCCTGCGCCTGACCGGCACCATGGGCCTGGCGGCCGGTCTCGCCGCCGGCCTGGCCGCCTGCGCCCCCAGGGACGACAGCCCGGGCACGACCACGACGGACGCCTCCGGCGCCACCGCGGGCGGGACGGCGGACGAGAACGGCACCATCACCGCGGCCATCTCCTACGAGCTGGGCACCAACGGCTACGACCCGATGACCACGACCGCGGCGCTGACCGTCGCGGCGAACTGGCACACGATGGAGGGCCTGACCGAGCTCGACCCGGCCACCCGGGAGGTCTTCGCGGCCCTGGCCACCGAGCTGCCCGCCGTCTCCGGGGGCGGCACCTCCGTGGACGTGACCCTGCGCGACGGGGCCGTCTTCCACGACGGCAGCCCGGTCACCGCCGAGGACGTCGTCTACTCCTTCGAGCGGGTGCTCGACCCGGAGAACGCCTCGCTCTACGCCGGCTTCATCCCCTTCATCGACAAGGTCAGCGCCAAGGACGACACGACGGTCACCATCGACCTGAAGTACCCCGTCGGCGTCCTGGCCGAGCGTCTCTCCGTGGTCAAGATCGTCCCGAAGGCGGCGGCCGAGGGCGACCGCGAGGGCTTCGACGCCAACCCGGTCGGCACCGGCCCGTGGAAGATGACCGACAACGGCGCGGTGAGCAAGGTCGTCACCTTCGAGCGCAACGACGACTACACCGGCCCCCGCCCGGCGCGCGCCGCCACCATGAACTGGCAGATCATCCCCGACCCGGCCACCCGCACCAACGCCCTGCAGTCCGAGAGCGTGCAGGCGATCGACTCGGTCCCCTACCTGTCCATCGACCAGCTCAAGGGCTCCTCGAGCGTGGAGTCGGTCCAGGGCTTCGGGCTGCTGTTCGCGATGTTCAACGGCACCGAGGGCAACCCGTTCGCCGACGTCCGCGCCCGCCAGGCCTTCCTCTACTGCCTCGACCTGGACGAGATCATCACCACCGGCCTGACCGGCCAGGCCGAGGCCGCCACCTGCTTCGTGCAGAAGGACCACCCGGCCTACAAGGAGGCCAGGGTCGTCTACACCCAGGACCTGGAGAAGGCCAAGTCCCTCTTCGCCGAGGCCGGCGTGACCAGCTTCCGCGTGCTGGCCACCAACCACGACTGGGTCAAGCAGTGCACCCCGATCATCGTGGAGAACCTCAAGGCCGCGGGCGTGGACGTCAGCTTCGAGGAGAAGCAGTCCGCCGACGCCTACACCACCATCGACGGCCAGCCGGACGCCTACGACGCCTTCATCGCCCCGGGCGACCCCTCGGTCTTCGGCAACGACGCGGACCTGCTGCTGCGCTGGTGGTACGGCGCCGACATCTGGACCGACTCCCGCATGCACTGGAAGGGCAGCCAGACCTACGACCAGGTCTCCACGCTGCTGGACGAGGGCCTGCAGGCCACCGAGCAGGACGCCCAGCTCGCCGCCTGGCACGAGATCTTCGACGTGGTCTCCGAGGACGTCCCGCTCTACCCGCTGTTCCACCGCAAGGCACCGACCGCGTGGGACGACGAGACGCTGGTCGACTTCAAGCCCATCTCGCTGACCGGGTTGTCCTTCGTCGGGGTCGCCTCCACCCTGTAGGTCCCACCCGCACCCGTCCCGGCGGGCGGAGCTCGCCCTCCGCCCGCCGGGCGCACGTCCCCGACGTCGCGTCGAAGGAGATGCCCCGTGTCCAACCTGCTCAGACTGGTCGGTCGGCGCCTGCTGGCGCTGCCGGTCATGATCCTGGGCGTCACGCTGCTCGTGTTCCTGGTGATGTCCCTGTCGCCGGCGGACCCCGCCCGGCTCGCCCTCGGCGAGTCGGCCTCGCAGGAGGCGCTCGAGGCCTACCGTGAGCGCAACGGGCTCAACGAGCCGCTGCTCACCCGCTACCTCAGCTTCCTCGCGGGTATGCTGCGCGGCGACCTGGGCACGACCAGCGGCAACGCGCCGGTCACCGAGGTGGTGGCGCAGGCCTTCCCGATCACCCTGCAGCTGACCTTCATCGGGCTGGCGATCGCCATCGTCATCTCCCTGGTGCTGGGCGTGCTGGCCGCCCTCTACCGCGACCGGCTGGTGGACCAGGTGGTCCGGGTCATCTCCATCGCCTCGCTGGCCACGCCCTCCTTCTGGCTGGCGATCCTGCTCATCCAGTGGCTCGGCACCGTGCCCGGCGGCTGGGGCGTCTTCCCGGCGCTCATCCTGCGCTGGGTGCCCTTCCTCGAGGATCCCGGCACCTACGCCAACAACATCTTCCTGCCCGCGCTGGCGCTCGCGGTGCCGGTCGCCGGCTCGCTCACCCGCGTCGTGCGCACGGCGATGGTCGAGGAGCTCGACCGCGACTACGTGCGCACCGCGATCGGCTCGGGCATCCCGCGCCGCGAGGTGGTGGCCCGCAACGTGCTGCGCAACGCGCTCATCACCCCGCTGACCGTGCTGGGCCTGCGCGTCGGTTACCTCATGGGCGGCGCGGTCATCATCGAGATCATCTTCAACATCCGCGCGATGGGCCAGCTCATCCTCGACGGCGTCACCCGCAACGACGTCTTCCTGGTCCAGGGCGTCACGCTGGTGGTCGCCATCGCCTTCATCGTCGTCAACATCGTGGTGGACCTGCTCTACGTGCTGGTCAACCCGAGGATCCGGACCATTTGATGAGACGCCGCCTCCACGACCGCCTCAGCTCCGTCTCCGGAGCCCGCCTCGGCGCGCTGCGCGAGCTGCCGCTCGTCTCCAAGGTCGCCGTGACCTTCCTCGTCCTGCTCGTGCTCGTCGCCGCGCTGGCACCGGTCCTGGTGCCGGGTGGGCCCTACGCCACCGGCACGCCCGTGCAGCCGCCCGGCGCGGAGCACTGGTTCGGCACCGACTCCACCGGCCGCGACATCTTCGCCCGCGTCGTCTACGGTGCCCGGTCCTCCCTGCTCATCGGCATCCTGGCCACCGCCGGCGCGCTCGTCGCCGCAGCCGTGCTCGGGTCGGTCGCCGCGACCGGCGGCAGGGTCGTCTCCGAGGTGCTGATGCGGATCCTCGACATCATCATGAGCTTCCCGGGGATCGCGCTGGCGGCGGTCTTCGTGGCGGTGTGGGGGACCAGCCTGCCGGTGCTGATCTTCGCCATCGGCTTCCTCTACATGCCGCAGCTCTCCCGCGTCGTCCGGGCCAACGTGCTCTCGCAGTTCGGCGAGGACTACGTGGCCGCCTCGCAGGTGCTCGGCGCGAGCACGCCGTGGATCCTGCTCAAGCACGTCGCCCGCAACACCCTCGCCCCGATCATGGTCTTCGCCACCGTCCTGGTCGCCGACGCGATCGTGCTGGAGGCGTCCCTGTCCTTCATCAACGCGGGCGTCCGGCCGCCGGACCCCTCGTGGGGCAACATCCTGGCCGAGGGCAAGCAGCTGCTGCTGTCCGGCTACTGGTGGCCGACCTTCTTCCCCGGCCTGATGATCCTGCTCACCGTGCTCTCCCTCAACGTGCTCGCCGAGGGCCTCACCGACGCCCTGGCCAGCCCGCGGATCCGGCACAGGGTCGACGTCGAGGCCGACGAGGCCCGGGCCGAGCTGGCCCTGGACGCGAACCCGACCGGCAGCGCGTCGACCGGCACCGGCGAGGAGCTGCCCAGCGCCACCGCCACCGTCGGCGTCACCGGCAACGTCGTGCCCGTCCCGGTCCGCGAGAGCGAGCCAACGGGCGAGGTGCCCGGCGACCTGATCGACCCGGGGACCCGGGTGCTCGGCCGGACCGACGCGGCGACCGCACGGGCGCTCCTGGACCAGAGCCTGCATACCCTGCGGGTCGCCGAGGAGCGGCGCGGCGACCGACTCGTGCTCGAGGACCCCGCCGGCGAGCCGCTGCTCGACGTGCGCCACCTCTCGATCGCCTTCCCCGAGGCGCACGGCGACATCGACATCGTCGACGACGTGTCGTTCACCGTCCGCCCCGGCGAGACGATGGGCCTGGTCGGCGAGTCCGGGTGCGGCAAGTCGATCACCGCGATGTCGATCATGGGCCTGCTGCCGTCGAGCGCCCGGATCCGCGGCGAGGTGCTCCTCGCCGGGCAGGACGTGCTCACCCTCGACCCGCGGAGCCGCAACGCGCTGCGCGGGCACGACATGGCGATGGTCTACCAGGACGCGCTGTCCAGCCTGAACCCCTCGATGCTGGTCTCCGCCCAGCTGCGCCAGCTGATCCGGCGCGGCGGCAAACGGTCGGCCGAGGAGCTGATGGAGCTGGTCGGCCTCGATCCGAGGCGGACGCTGCGGTCCTACCCGCACGAGCTGTCCGGCGGCCAGCGCCAGCGGGTGCTCATCGCGATGGCGCTGACCCGCAACCCGCGGCTGCTCATCGCCGACGAGCCGACCACAGCGCTGGACGTCACCGTGCAGCAGCAGGTCGTCGACCTGCTCAACGAGCTGCGGCGCGAGCTGGGCTTCGCGATGGTCTTCGTCAGCCACGACCTCGCGCTCGTCGCCCAGCTGGCCCACCGGATCACGGTCATGTACGCCGGGCAGGTCGTCGAGCAGGGCACCACCTCGGAGGTCCTCACCGACCCGCGCCACGAGTACACCCGCGGCCTGCTCGGCTCGGTCCTGTCCATCGAGTCGGGCGCCGAGCGGCTGCACCAGGTGCAGGGGACCGT
>QEUR01000226.1 GCA_003577095.1 Acidobacteriota bacterium | reverse complement strand
GTCACCTTCCACGGCGAGGACCCCGTGAGCATCGACTACGCCGAGCCGGCGCGCCACCTGCTGGCCGGGGCGCTCGACGTGACCGGCACCTCGGGGCGGGTGATCAGGTGACCCGGGCACGCCGCACACCCCTCGTCGTCGCCGCCTCGGCCGCCCTCCTGCTGGCCGGCTGCAGCGACGAGGGCTCGACGATCAACGAGCAGATGCGCCAGGGCGACCAGAAGGGCTACGTCGCCGGCGACGGCACCGTGCAGGCCCTCGCGCCGGACCAGCGGCAGACGGAGATCACCCTCGAGGGGACCACCCTGGAGGAGGAGGACTGGACCTCGGCCGACCACCTCGGGGAGGTCGTGGTCATCAACGTCTGGGGCTCCTGGTGCGGCCCGTGCGTCGAGGAGACGCCCGACCTGGTCGAGGTGTCCGGCGCGCTGCAGGAGGCTGGTGAGCCGGTGCAGTTCATCGGCGTCAACAGCCGCGACTCGGTGCAGAACGCCCAGGCCTTCCACGACCGGTACGCCGTGCCCTACCCCTCCCTGCAGGACGACGGCGGACGCACCCGCGCCCAGCTCGGCAGCCTCGCGGTCGCCACGCCGTCCACGATCGTCCTCGACCCGCAGGGCCGGGTCGCCGCGCGCGTCAACGGCCCGGTCGACGCCTCCACGCTGCGCGGGCTCGTCGAGGACGTGCTCGCCGAGGGGTCGGCGCGGTGAGCGAGCTGGTCCTCTCCGGCCCGCTCCTGCTGGCCGTCGCGGTCGCCGCGCTGGCCGGCCTGGTCTCCTTCGCCAGCCCGTGCGTGCTGCCCCTGGTCCCGGGCTTCCTCGGCTACGTCGGGGGTATGGCGCCCGCGCCCGGCCGCGACGACGTCCGGTCCGACCGGTGGCGGGTGGTCGCGGGGACGCTGCTGTTCGTCGCCGGGTTCTCGGCCGTCTTCATCGCGATGAGCGTGGTCATCTCCGGGCTCGGGCTGGCCCTGGCGGAGCACCAGGGCCTGCTGCTGCGGGCCGGCGGCGCGGTCGTCGTCGCGCTGGGCCTGGTCATGCTCCTGCAGCCCGCCGGAGGGGTGAGCGTGCGCTGGCGGCCCGCCGCCGGGCTGGGCGGGGCGCCGCTGCTCGGCGTCGTCTTCGGGCTGGGCTTCTCCGCGTGCACCGGGCCGGCGCTCGCGGCGATCCAGACCCTGGGCACCTCGATCCTGCCCGGGGACGGCGCCGTGGGGCGGGCGCTCGTGCTCGCGGTGGCCTACTGCGTGGGGCTGGGGCTGCCGTTCGTGCTCGTGGCCGCCGGCATGGGGTGGGTGTCCCGCGGCTCGCGCTGGCTGCGCGACCACTACCTGACCGTGCAGCGGGTCGGCGGCGGCCTGCTCGTGCTCCTCGGGCTGCTCATGGTCCTCGGCGTCTGGGCCGAGGCGATGGCCTGGGTGCAGTCCCGGTTGACCAGCTCCTTCACGACGGTGCTCTGACGTGGCCACCGAGACACCCGCCCGGATCGAGCCGGACTACCCCAAGGACCGCACCAAGCTCGGCGGCGGACGGGGCGGCGGCAGGAAGGGGTCCATCGGCGCGCTGGGCTGGGTCCGCTGGACCTGGCGCCAGCTGACCAGCATGCGCACCGCGCTGGCGCTGCTGCTCCTGCTCGCGGTCGCGGCCATCCCGGGCTCGATCTTCCCCCAGCGCGGCGTGGACCCCTCCCGGGTGCGGACCTACCTTGAGGAGCACCCGGACGCAGGGCCGTGGCTGGACAAGATCGGCATGTTCGACGTCTACGCCTCGCCGTGGTTCGCCTCGATCTACCTGCTGCTGATGATCAGCCTGGTCGGCTGCATCCTGCCGCGGATGCGCCAGCACGTGCAGGCGATGCGGGCGCAGCCGCCGCGGGTGCCCTCCCGGCTGACCCGGATGCCGACCCGGGCCGAGACGGTGCTCGACGCCCCCGCGCAGGACGTGGTCGCCGCCGCCCGCGCCGAGCTGGCCGGACGGCGCTACCGGGTGCGCCCCGAGGAGGACGGGGCGCTGGTCGTCTCCGCCGAGAAGGGCTACCTGAAGGAGACCGGCAACCTGCTCTTCCACCTGGCCATCCTCGGCGTGATCGTCTCGGTGGCGGCCGGCCACCTCTTCGGCTGGCGCGGCGAGATCATCCTCAAGGAGGGCGAGACCTTCACCACGGGGGCGGCCAGCTTCGACACCCTCAGCCTCGGACCGCTCGTCGACCCCGACCGCATCCCCGTCTACTCGTTGCGGCTGGATGACCTCGACGTGCAGTTCGAGCACGAGGCACAGGGCGCGCAGTTCGGCCAGCCGCGGGTCTTCGCCGGCGACGCCACGGTCCAGCGCGGCGACGACGCGCCGGAGACGAGGGCCTTCGCGGTCAACAAGCCGCTGCACGTGGCCGGGACGTCGGTCTTCCTCCTGGGCAACGGCTACGCGCCGGTCGTCACGGTGCGGGACACCGACGGCGAGATCCTCTTCAGCGACGCGGTGACCTTCCTGCCGCAGGACAACAACTACGCCTCCGAGGGCGTGATCAAGGTCCCGGCGGCCTCGCCGGGCCTGGGGTTCGTCGGTGGCTTCCTGCCGACGCTGGAGTTCGTCGAGGGCCTGGGGCCGACCTCGTCCTTCCCCGGGCTGGTCGCGCCGGCGCTGGTGCTCACCGCCTTCGAGGGCGACCTCTTCCCCGAGGGACGGGCGCAGTCGGTCTTCTCGATCGAGACCGACTCGATGACCCAGCTGCAGCAGGAGGACGGGGAGCCCCTGCGCCTCCTGCTCGAGCCGGGTGACGTCATCGAGCTGCCCGGCGACCGCGGCACGATCGAGATGGAGACGGTGATCCGCTGGGGCGGGCTGCTCGTGCGGCACGACCCCGGGCGCACCCCGGCCCTCGTCTTCGGCGGCCTGGCGCTGCTCGGCCTGGTGCTCATGCTCGGCGTCAAGCGGCGCCGGCTCTTCGTGCGCGTGACCCCGGCCGGCCCGGCCGGGACCGGCGAGCACCCGGGCGACGGCGCGCGGCATACTGGACTGACCGTAGCCGGACTGCCCAAGGGCACCGACCCCGGCCTGGACGACCTCGTCGACCAGGTCCTCGCGCGGATCGTGTCCGCCTCCGGCGGACGCGTGGTGACAGACAAGGACGACACCTGATGACCGACCCGACCCTCGCAGCCGCCTCCGACTACCTCATCTGGGGCGCGATCATCGTGCTGGCGCTGGCGCTGCTCGCCTTCTCCCTGCACCTGGCGCTGACCGGCTCCGGCCGGCAGAGCCGCGCCGAGCGAAAGGTGCTCGTCGGCGCCGGTGCCGGGACCTCCGCGACGGGGGAGCCGGCCGCGCCGGAGGTCCCGGAGCCGGCCGAGGAGGCTCCCGCCCCGTCGCGGCGCTGGGGAGTGATCGGGCTGCAGCTGACCTGGCTGGCGACCTTCGCGGTCGTCGCGGGCACCGTCCTGCGGGCCCTGTCGGTCTCGCGCGCGCCGCTGGGCAACATGTACGAGTTCGCGCTGATGGCCTCCGCCTTCGCGCTGGTGATCTACTCCATCTGGAGCCTGCGCCGGGACCGGCTGTGGCTCGGCGCCTTCGTGGTGCTGCCGGTGCTGATCATCCTGGGCGCCGCCCGGCTGTGGTGGTACACCGAGGCCTCCCAGCTGATGCCCGCCCTGGACAACATCTGGCTGGTCATCCACGTGACCGTGGCGACCCTGTCCGTCGGGCTGTTCACGATCGGGGCCGCGCTGGCCACGGCATACCTGATCAAGGACCGGGCGGAGGCCCGCGGGGACGTGCGCGGCTGGCTGGCCGCCCTGCCGGCCGGGCAGGCGCTGGAGCGGATGACCTACGGGATCCACATCTTCGCCTTCCCGCTGTGGACCTTCACCCTGATGTCCGGCGCGATCTGGGCCGAGCAGGCGTGGGGCCGCTACTGGGGTTGGGACCCCAAGGAGACCTGGACCTTCGTGATCTGGGTCGTGTACGCCGCCTACCTGCACGCCCGCGCGACCACCGGCTGGTCGGCGCGGCGCTCGACCTGGGTGGCGATCGCCGGGTTCGCCTGCATCGTCCTCAACTACACGGTGGTCAACCTGCTCATCACCGGCCTGCACAGCTACTCCGGGGTCGCGTAGTGGTCGCCTTCCGCTACACCGTCATGCGAGTGATGATCTTCGTCGGCTTCCTCGCGCTCTTCCTGCTGCTGAAGCTGGACCTGCTGCCCGCCGCAGTGCTCGCCGCGCTGGTGTCGATGGTCGCGTCCTACTTCCTGCTCGCCCGCGACCGCGAGGCGATCGCGGCGGGCATTGAGCGCAAGGTCGGCGACCGCGTCTCCCGGCGGCGCCACGACGCCGGGCTGGACCGCACCGCCGAGGAGGACGAGGACGCCGAGGCCGACGGGCGGGCCTGAGGCGCGTCGGCGTCGACGGTCGGTGGGGCGCGTCGACCGAACCGGTGCACTCGCGCCAGTTGAGTCGGGCAACGGGCCGACGCGTCGACCGAACCGCTGCACTCGCCGTGTCGCCCCGGCGTGTCATGCACAAGGACGAGGCGCGCTGCGGCGTGTCGGCTGCTCCGGCGACCATCCGGCACAGGCGCCCCCGGCGGAGCGGCGCAGGGCGTCAGCCGACGAGCGGAGCCAGCGCCAGCCCGACCGACAGCGCGACCGCGTAGGCCAGCTGGAGCACCCCGGTCTGGGCCAGGGCCGGCAGCAGCGCCCGGCCGACGGCGTCGCCGCGCACGATCCGCAGCGGACGCAGCGCCAGCGGGGCCGCGAGCAGCCCGACCAGCGCGGTGGGGTGGGCCACCGCGGCCAGCAGCACCATGACGAAGGCCCCCACCACCAGCCAGGTGTAGAGCGCCCGGGTCCGGGCGAAGCCGAGCCGCACCGCGAGCGTCCGCTTGCCCACGACCCGGTCGCCCTCGAGGTCGCGCAGGTTGTTGGTGACCAGGATCGCGCAGGCCAGCGCGCCGCAGCCGACGGCCCCGGCGACCGAGGCCAGGTCGAGGCGGTGGGCCTGGGTCCAGGTGGTGCCCAGGACCGCAAAGAGCCCGAAGAAGAGGAAGACCATGACCTCGCCCAGCCTGCGGTAGCCATAGGGCCGCTCCCCGCCCGTGTAGTGCCACGCCGCCCACACCGCGGCTGCGCCCACCACGAGCAGCAGCCACGCCTCCGACAGGGCGACCAACGCCAGGCCCAGCACGCACGCCGCGAAGAAGCAGGCGAAGGCCGCCGCCTTCACGCTGCCCGGGTCGGCCAGCCGCTGACCGACCAGCCGGACCGGCCCCACCCGCTCCTCGTCCGTGCCGCGGATCCC
>QEUR01000225.1 GCA_003577095.1 Acidobacteriota bacterium | reverse complement strand
GCCATCCCGGAGGGGCGGCTCGAGGCGCGGCCGTGGGCCACCCGGTGCCTGCTCCATACCGGCCAGGACCGCCCGCGCGGCACTTAGGCGCGCCTCACCCGAAATATGTCCCACCCTGGTTAGGGAAACCCGAGCGCGGAGGCGTACGCTGGTGAGTGATATGTCCAGCACCACTCCCCTGACCCAGCTCGACCGCGTCGTGATCCGGTTCGCGGGCGACTCGGGCGACGGTATGCAGCTCACCGGTGACCGATTCACCTCGGACACCGCGGCGCTGGGCAACGACCTGTCCACGCTGCCCAACTTCCCGGCCGAGATCCGGGCGCCGCAGGGGACGCTGCCGGGCGTCTCGAGCTTCCAGCTGCACTTCGCCGACCACGACATCGCCACCCCCGGCGACGCACCGGACGTGCTGGTCGCGATGAACCCGGCCGCGCTGAAGGCCAACCTGCGCGACCTGCCCCGGGGCGCGATGGTCATCGCCGACAAGGACGAGTTCACCCGGCGCAACCTGGCCAAGGTCGGCTACGACGCCAGCCCGCTGGAGGACGGCTCGCTCCTCGACGCCGGCTACCACGTGCACGCCCTGCCGCTGACCAGCATGACCGTCGAGGCGCTGGCCGACCTGGACCTGACGCGCAAGGACAAGCAGCGGGCCAAGAACATGCTCGCCCTGGGGCTGCTGTCCTGGCTCTACTCCCGCGACACCGCCGGCACCGAGGCCTTCCTCAACGCCAAGTTCGCCGCCGCCCCGGAGATCCTGCGGGCCAACCTCATCGCGCTGCGGGCGGGGCACGCCTACGGGGAGACGACCGAGGACTTCGCCGTCCGCTACGAGGTCGCGCCCGCGCCGACCCCGCCCGGCACCTACCGCACCGTCACCGGCAACCAGGCCATGGCTCTGGGCCTGGTGACGGCCGCCCGCCGCTCCGGCCTGCCGCTCATTTTGGGGTCCTACCCGATCACCCCGGCCTCGGACGTGCTGCACCAGCTGGCCGCCCTCAAGGACCACGGCGTGACCACGCTGCAGGCCGAGGACGAGATCGCCGCGGTCGGGATGGCCCTGGGCGCCTCCTTCGGCGGGGCGCTGGGGGTGACGACCACCTCCGGCCCCGGCCTGGCGCTGAAGAGCGAGACGATCGGCCTGGCGGTGTCCACCGAGCTGCCGCTGCTGGTCATCGACATCCAGCGCGGCGGCCCCTCCACCGGCCTGCCGACCAAGACCGAGCAGGCCGACCTGCTCCAGGCGATGTACGGCCGCAACGGCGAGTCCCCCGTCGCCGTCGTGGCCTCCTCCACCCCGAGCGACTGCTTCACCACGGTGCTGGAGGCGGTGCGGATCGCCACCACCTACCGCACCCCGGTGATCCTGCTGTCGGACGGCTACCTCGGCAACGGCTCCGAGCCGTGGGCGGTCCCCGCCGTGGCGGACCTGCCCGACCTGACCGTCGAGCACGCCGACGGCCCCAACGCCACCGACGAGCAGGGCGAGCCGGTCTTCCACCCGTTCCTGCGCGACGAGGAGACCCTCGCCCGCCCCTGGGCGGTCCCCGGCACCCCCGGGCTCGAGCACCGCATCGGCGGCATCGAGAAGGCCGACGTCACCGGCAACATCTCCTACGACCCGGCCAACCACGACAGGATGGTGCGGCTGCGGCAGGCCAAGATCGACCGGATCGCCGACTCCATACCTCCTCTGCACGTGGACGACCCGACCGGGCGCGCCAAGGTGCTCGTCCTGGGCTGGGGCTCGACCTACGGCCCGATCTCGGCGGCCGTGCGGCTGGTCCGCAGCACCGGCGCCCACGTCGCCCAGGCCCACCTGCGCCACCTCAACCCCTTCCCCGCCGACCTCGGCGAGGTCCTGCACCGCTACGACCGCGTGGTGCTGCCCGAGATGAACCTCGGCCAGCTCGCGCTCCTGCTGCGCGGCCGCTACCTGGCCGACGTGCGCAGCCACACCGCGGTCCGGGGCCTGCCGTTCACCGCCGCCGAGCTCGCGCAGGTGATCCACGGGCACCTGCTCGAGGTCGACGCACCCACGGAGGTCACTGCATGAGCACCCCCCTCGGTATGCCGTCACCCGCCCGGTCGGGGACGGCCGGCGTCCCGACCCTGCCCGAGGGCAGCACCCTGACCAAGAAGGACTTCACCTCCGACCAGGAGGTCCGCTGGTGCCCGGGCTGCGGCGACTACGCGATCCTCGCCGCGGTCCAGGGCCTGCTGCCCGAGCTGGGCCTGCGCCGGGAGAACATCGTCTTCGTCTCCGGCATCGGCTGCTCCAGCCGGTTCCCCTACTACCTCGACACCTACGGGATGCACTCCATCCACGGCCGCGCCCCGGCGATCGCCACCGGCCTGGCCACCGCCCGGGAGGACCTGTCGGTGTGGGTCATCACCGGGGACGGCGACGCCCTGTCGATCGGCGGCAACCACCTGATCCACGCCATGCGGCGCAACGTCAACCTGACGATCCTGCTGTTCAACAACAAGATCTACGGGCTGACCAAGGGCCAGTACTCCCCCACGTCCGAGGTCGGCGCCGTGACCAAGTCCACGCCCGCCGGGTCGGTGGACGCCCCGTTCAACCCGGTGTCCCTGGCGATCGGCGCGGAGGCCTCCTTCGTGGCCCGCACCATCGACTCCGACCGCACCCACCTGACCGAGGTGCTGCGCGCCGCCGCGGCGCACCGCGGCACGGCGCTGGTCGAGATCTACCAGAACTGCCCCATCTTCAACGACGGCGCCTTCCAGCTGCTCAAGGACCGCGACGAGGCGAAGGCCCGCATCGCGCACCTGCGCGCCGGCGAGCCGGTCCGCGTCGGCGAGGACCACGTCGTCGTCCGCGACGAGCACGGCCGGATGGTCGTGCTGCCCGAGGCCGACGCCGATGCCTCCCGCGTGGTCGTGCACGACCCGACCGAGGCCGACCCGTCGACCGCCTTCGCGCTCTCCCGCCTGGACGACCCGACGATGCAGCACGTGCCGATGGGCATCTTCCGCCAGGTCCACCGCCCGACCTACGACGACCTGGTCCGCGAGCAGGTCCGCGAGGCGGTCGAGGCCGGCGGCACCGCCGACCGTGACCCCGACGAGGTCCTGGCCGACCTGCTGCGCGGCCGCGACAGCTGGACCGTCGACGGCACCCGGGCCGGCTCGGCCGAGCAGTCGCTCGAGGCACGGACCACCGAGGGGCCGACCGCGGCCGCCGGTGACGCACTCCAGCGCGAGGGTGAACGGGCCCTGGTGGAGTGACGCCGGAGGAACGGGCGCGGCAGGGCACCGTCTACGGCTTCCTCGCCTACCTGCTCTGGGGAGCCTTCCCCCTCTACTTCGCCGCGCTGCGTCCCGCCGGACCCTGGGAGATCGTCGCCCACCGGATCATCTGGACGCTCGTGCTGTGCGGGCTCGTCCTCGTCGTGCGGCGCGACCTGCGCTGGCTCCTCGAGCTAGCGCGCACGCCCCGGCGGCTGGCCGGAGTCGCGGTGGCCGGCGTGCTCATCGCCCTCAACTGGGGCATCTACACCTACGCCGTCCTCAGCGGCCACGTCACCGAGGCGGCGCTCGGCTACTTCCTCAACCCGCTGGTCACCGTGGCCCTGGGCGTGATCATCCTGCACGAGCGGCTGCGCCGCACCCAGTGGGTCGCGGTCGGGATCGGCGCCGCCGCCGCGGCCTACCTCACCGTCGACTACGGTCGCCCGCCCTACATCTCCTTGGCGCTGGCCTTCAGCTTCGCCAGCTACAGCCTGCTGAAGAACCGCCTGGGCGTCACGCTGTCCGCGCTGCGCTCCCTGGCCGGCGAGTCGTTGACGATCCTGCCGGTCGCGGTGCTCATCCTGCTGTGGCTGGGGCAGCGCGGCGAGACGACCTTCCTGGGCCACGGCACCGCGCACACGCTGCTGCTCCTGTCCACCGGCGTGGCCACCGCCGTGCCCCTGCTCCTCTTCGCCGCCGCGGCCTCCAGGGTGCCGCTGTCGACGATCGGGCTGCTGCAGTTCCTCACCCCGGTCCTGCAGCTGCTCACCGCGGTGGTGCTGCTCGGCGAGAGCGTCCCGACGACACGGTGGGTCGGCTTCGCGCTGGTGTGGGTCGCCCTCCTGGTCCTCACCGTGGACATGGTCGGCCACGTGCGCCGGTCCCGGCGCGGGCGGCAGGACCTGGTGGACCCCACCCCCTGACCGGACGACCGCCGCCAGCCCTGCCCCGGCCTGGTGACCGACCTCACACCTGCTTGCATGCCGTGCAATTTTGCACACCGTGCATGAAGGCCGTACCGTGGCTCCGTGCCCGTCTCCGCCCCGAGCCGCCGAGAGCTCAACAAGGCCCGCACCCGCGAGGCCGTGACCGCCGCGCTGCTCGACCTGCTGCGCGAGGTCCCCGCCGGCGACATCACCGTCGACCAGGTGGCCGAGCGGGCCGACATCTCCCGGCGCACGTTCTTCAACTACTACGCCGGCCTGGCGGCCGTCATCGGCGAGGTGCTGCGCAGCTACACCGACCGGCTGGCCGAGGCGCTGCCGGCCGGCGCGCTCCGGCGCGAGCCGGTGGGCGCGGTCCGGGACCTGCTGCGCGGCGCCGGTCTCGACCTGGGCTTCCTCACCTGGCTGGCGGCACTCAACTGCCACGGCCCCGCCGGCGAGCAGGCCGTCCTGCTCGAGCGTGCGGTCTGGAACGACCTCGGCGGCTGGTTCCGCGACGTGCTCTCCGGGCGGCTGCCCGAGCAGGCCGACCCGCTCTACGTGGCCACCCTGGCCGACGCCGTGATGAGCGCCTTCTCCGCGGCCACCGAACCGTGGCTGGCCGAGCTCGACGGACGGGTCGACCTGACCCCCGCCGACGCGCAGACCTTCCTCGCCCACGTCGACCGCGCGCTGGGCTACCTGCAGACCGGCTGGACCTCCACCGGCTGACCGCCCCGGCGGACCGCACGACCCTCGGCGCACACCGCATACCTCCCTCCTCCCCCGACTCCCCGAAGGACATCCCGTGGCCACCCTCCTGCACCGACTCGGGCGCTGGTGCGCCGAGCGTCGCCTCACCGTCGTCGCCCTGTGGGCGGCGCTGCTCGCGGTGACGGTGACCGGCACCGTGCTGCTCGCCAAGCCGATGACCAACGAGTTCTCCATCCCCGGCAGCCGCTTCGAGCAGGTCCTGCAGACCCTCAAGCAGGAGATCCCGGAGGCCGCGGGCACCGTCGGCACGGTCGTCTTCAGCTCCGAGCAGCCGTTCACCGACGCACAGCGGCAGGCGGTCGAGCAGGCCGTGCGGGACTGGGAGTCCATCGACGGCGTCACCGCCGTCGACCCC
>QEUR01000224.1 GCA_003577095.1 Acidobacteriota bacterium | reverse complement strand
CGAGGAGCAGCGCCGCCACCAGGGCGGCGAGCACCGCGCCCAGCGGGACGGGGGAGAGGGACGACAGACGGACACGTGCCATGCTCCCGAGTCTAGGCAGGCGGCATACCCTCCCTTGGATGGAGCCCACGTCCTACCGCACGGTCGCCGCGCCCGTGGTGGCGAGCATCGAGGAGAAGCGCTCGGTCTTCGAGTGCTGGCTGCGCAGGGTCGAGGACGAGGCCGCGGCCCGCGCCGTGGTGGAGGAGGCCCGCGCCACGCACTGGGACGCGCGCCACCACTGCTCGGCGTTCGTGCTCGGCCCGGAGGGCGCGCTGGTGCGCAGCAACGACGACGGCGAGCCTGCCGGGACCGCGGGGACGCCGATGCTCGAGGTGCTCACCGGGGCGGGCCTGAGCGACGTGGTCGCGGTCGTCACCCGGTGGTTCGGCGGGACGCTGCTGGGCACCGGCGGCCTCGTGCGGGCCTACTCCGACGCGGTGCGGGCCGCGGTCGCCGAGGCGGAGGTGCTCACGCGCGTGCGCGTCGGGGAGGTGGACGTCGCGGTCTCCCACACCGCCGCGGGCCGGCTCGAGCACGACCTGCGGGCGCGCGGGATCGCCGTGCCGGACGTCCGGTACGCCGACCGCGTCACCCTGCGCGTCCAGGTCCCCGCCGCCGAGCTCGAGGACCTGCCGGGCCTGCTCGCCTCGCTCACCTCCGGCGAGGCCGAGGTGGTGGCGGGCAGCGAGGGGGAGGGCTGGCTCGACGTCGCCGGCGCAGGGCCGTCCTGAACGCGCCGCGTCACAGGGAGCCGCGTCACAGGGGGCCGTCAGCACCGGCCGGTACGCTTCCCGCCATGCCCCCGCAGGACCCCGTCGCCCGCTTCGCCTCGACCGTGCCCTTCGTGCCGGTCGTGCTCGGCGGCGAGCTGGCGACCTACACCCTGGCCCGGGCCTTCCACGCCGAGCTGGGCGTGCGCACCACCGTCGTCACCCGCAGCGTCCCCTCCGCCGTCCGGGGGTCCGCGATCATCCACAACGTCCGCTGCCCCGGCATGGACGACGACGAGGACCTGCTGGCCTGCCTGGTCCGGGTCGCCGACGCGCACCCGGGTCGTCGCGTCCTGCTCCTGGGCACCGTCGACGTCTGGGTCGACCGGATCGCGGGACTGCGCGACCGGCTCGACGGGCGTTTCGCCGTGCCCTACCCCGACGCCGCGCTCATCGAGCGCCTCTCCGACAAGGAGGGCTTCGCCGCGCTCTGCGCCGAGGTGGGGGTGGCCCACCCCGAGACCCGCGCGGTGCCGGCCGGTGCGCCGGAGCCGCAGGTCGGCACGCTCCTGGAGGGCCTGCGGCCGCCCTTCGTGGTCAAGGCCGGGGACTCGGTGGCCTTCGGCGCGCTCCTCTACGAGGGCAAGCAGAAGGTCGCCTACTGCGCGGACCTCGACGAGCTCCTCGCGCTGCGCCGCACGATGGCGGGGACCGGCTACGCCGGCGGCCTGGTGGTCCAGGAGCGCATCCCCGGGGGCGACGAGCAGATGCGGGTGCTCACCACCTACTCCGACCGCGGCGGCAGGGTCCGCTGGGCGCGCCTCGGGCACGTCCTGCTCGAGGACCACGACCCGGCGATGATCGGCAACCCGCTGGCCGTCGTGCACGGCTCCAGCGAGACCGCGGCGGGCGAGGCGGCACGGCTGCTGGAGCGCGTCGGGTGGACCGGCTACGCCAACTTCGACATCAAGGTCGACCCCCGCGACGGCACCGAGTACTTCTTCGAGCTCAACCCGCGCCTCGGGCGCTCGCACGCCTACCTCACCGCCGCGCGGCACCCCGTCGTCACGCCGCTGGTGCGCGAGTACGTCGAGGGTCGCGACCCCTTCGACGACGTGCCGACCGGCCCGGAGACCGACGACTGGCTCTACTCGATCGTGCCGGTGCCGCTGCTCCGCCGCTACGTCACCGATCCGGCCACCCGTGAGCGGCTGGCGCGCATCCGCCGGTCGGGGCGGGTGCTCCGGCCGCTGCGGTATGCCGTGGACGGCGGCCGCGAGCGCGTGCTCGCCCAGCTCAAGAACGACCTGCTCTACACCCGGAACTTCGCCACCCACTACCGCCGGCCGGTGACCGCGTGAGCGGCTCGACCCCCGACGGAGCGGGCGGACGGCTGCTGCCGGAGACCTGGCGCCGGCCCGTGCTCGGCGTCCTCGGCGGGATGGGGTCGGCGGCCACCGTGGCCTTCCTCGACGCGCTGGTGCGCGCCACGCCGGCCCGCACCGACCAGGAGCACATCGACTCCGTCGTGCTCAACCACGCCACGGTCCCGGACCGGACCGCCCGGCTGCACGACCCCTCGCAGCCCGACCCCACGCCATACCTGCTGGGCGACCTCGAGCTGCTCGCCCAGCTCGGCGCCGACCGCGCGGTGATCCTGTGCAACACGGCGCACGCCTTCCTCGACGAGGGGTCGCTGCCGCTGCCGCTGCTGAGCATCGTCGAGGTGGGCGCCGACGCGGCGGTGGCGGCCGCCCGGGCGACGGGCGGCGAGCGGCCGACGGTGACGGTCCTGGCCACCGACGGGACGCTGTCGAGCCGGCTCTACCAGGAGGCCCTGGAGCGGCGCGGTGCCGTCGTGCGGGTGCCGGCGAAGGAGGACCAGCCGCGGGTGATGGCGATGATCTACGACGGCGTGAAGGCCGACGTGCCGGTGCCCACCGCGGACTTCGCGGCGCTGGTCGGGGAGCTCGGGGCGGGGTCGGACGCGGTGCTGCTCGGCTGCACCGAGCTGTCCGTGCTCTTCGCCCAGGCCGCGGCCGAGGGCACCCCGCTGCCCGGACGGGTCGTGGACGCGCAGAGCTCGCTGGTGAGCAAGGTGCTGGAGGAGCTCGGGCCGCGGGGCTGACCGGACCGGCAACAGGCGGCAAGGCCGGTCCCCGGCGAGCCCAGCGCCACTACAGTTGGGTCAGCCCGACCGAGAAGGAGCCCCGCGTGACACCCGTGCCCGACCCCGGCCCCCGGCCCCTCCACCTCGTGCTGATGGGGGTCTCGGGCACCGGCAAGAGCACGATCGCCGCCGCGCTGCGCGAGCTGCTCGACTGGGACTTCTGCGAGGGCGACGACCTGCACCCGCAGGCCAACATCGACAAGATGAGCCGCGGCGAGCCGCTCGACGACGAGGACCGCTGGCCCTGGCTGGAGGCCCTGGTGGAGTGGACCGCCGCCCGGTCCCGCGAGGGGAAGGACACGATCCTGACCTGCTCGGCGCTGAAGCGGTCCTACCGCGACGTGCTGCGCCGCGGCGGCGAGGGCACCTACTTCATCCACCTGGTCGGGGACGACGCGCTGCTCGCCGAGCGGATGGGCGAGCGCGAGCGCCACTTCATGCCGACCTCGCTGCTCACCTCGCAGATCGACACGCTCGAGCACCTGGAGGAGGACGAGCGCGGGATGGTCGTCGACGTCGCCGAGGACCCGGACAGCATCGCCCGGATGATCGTCGCCAAGGTGAGCGCCGACCGGCCGGGGCGCGGCTAGACCAGCTCGAGCCCGTCGGCGACGACCCGGCCGCGGTGCAGCACCGTCCGGTCGGGCAGCCGGTCCATCACCGCCGCGGTCGGGGTGTCGCCGGCGACGAGGAGCAGGTCCGCCCGGTCGCCGACCGAGAGGCCAGGCCGGTCGCCGACACCCGCGAGCCTCGGCAGCGACCGGTCCATGATCGAGGCGCCGCCCCGCGAGGCGATCGCCAGGCAGTGCTCGACGAGGTCGTCGCGCCGGAAGCCGTGCGTGAAGGCCAGCTGCCAGGTGCGGTCCAGCATGTCGGCGTTGCCGTAGGGCGACCAGTAGTCCCGCTGGCCGTCCTCGCCCAGCCCGACGCGCACCCCGTGCCCGGCCATCAGCTGCAGCGGCAGGGTCTGCCGGCCGCCCGGGGCGACCGTCGTGCTCGCGACGTCGGCCTCGGCGAGGCGCTCCACGAGGTCGAGCGTCTGGCTCTCGGTGCCGTCCCACAGCCCGTAGCCGTGCGAGATCAGCACGTTGCCCTGCATGCCGAGGGCGAGCGTCCGCTCGATGATCAGGTCGGCCGAGAAGCGGCCGAGGTCGCCCGGCTCGTGCAGGTGGACGTCCACCGGCACGCCATACCTCTCGGCCAGCCCGAAGACGAGGTCCAGGTGCCGCACGGGGTCGCGGTCCAGCGTGCACGGGTCGATGCCCCCGACCACGTCGGCGCCGGCGCGCAGGGCGTCCTCGAGCACCTGCGGCGAGCCCTCCTCCCGCAGCAGTCCGGCCTGCGGGAACGCCACGACCTGCACCTCCGCGCGGTCGCGGTGGGTCTCGCGGGCGGCGAGGACGGCCTCGAGCCGCTCCAGCCGGGCGTCCACGTCGACCTGGGCGAAGGAGCGCACCCGCGTCGTCCCGCGCGCGACCATCAGCCCCAGCGTGTGCGCGACCCGCTCGACGATCCCGACCTCCGCTTCCCGCCAGTGCGCGCGGTCGTTGAGCATCATCGTCCACACGCCGGGACGGCCGGTGTGCGGGCGGAAGGGCAGCCCGAGGCGGGTCGAGTCGAGGTGGACGTGGACGTCGGAGAAGGACGGCAGCAACAGACGCCCCCGCCCCTCGACCTCGTCGGTATGCCGTGCGTCCCCGTCCTCGGGCCTGGTGCGCCGGGCGGGTCTCACCTCGGCGATCGACCCGTCCTCGATCCTCACGTCGGACGGCTCGGCGCCCCAGGGGCGCACGTCGCGGATCCACATGGTCAGCAAGCCTAGGCAGCGCCGTGTCGGTGCCGGGTGGCAGGCTGTGCCCATGCCCACGACGTCCCGCCCCTTCCAGGTCCTGCCGGCCGCCGCCGCCCGCGTGACCGACCTCGTCGAGGCGGTGCCTGCAGACCGGTGGGACCGACCGACGCCGTGCGAGGGCTGGACCGTCCGGGACCTCGTCAACCACCTGGTCGCGGAGCACCTGTGGGCGCCCAGGCTGCTGGCCGGGGAGTCGCTGGCCGACGTGGGGGACGACCATGCCGGTGACGTCCTGGGCGACGACCCGGTGACGGCCTGGCGGCACGCCGCGACCGCCTCGATCCTGGCCTGGGGCGATGTCGCGCCCGAGGACGAGGAGCGGGAGGTCCAGGTCTCGTCCGGGGCGATCACGGTGCGGGAGTATGCCGACCAGGTGCTCGTCGACCTCGTCGTGCACGCGTGGGACCTGGCGGCGGCGCTCGGGCTGCCGCACCGCCCGGTCGCCGAGGCCGTGCACCGCGCCACGGAGTACGAACAGCCGCGCACGGAGCACGGCCAGGGCATCGACGGCCTCTTCCGGCCCGCGGTGCCGACCCGCTCCGCCGACCCGCTCGACCGGCTGGTCGCGCTCC
>QEUR01000223.1 GCA_003577095.1 Acidobacteriota bacterium | reverse complement strand
CGACGTCATGTTCGGCGGCAGCGACCGCCGGCGCCGCTGACGCACGCCGCCCCGCCCGCTTCCCCGGCGCACCCGCTTCCCCGGCGCCCCTGCTCCCCCGGCGCGCCTACTCCCCCGGCGCGGTCGGCGGCTGCGGGCGCGGACCCGGCAGCGGGCACAGGTCCAGGTCGAAGGGGAGCACCTCGGGCGAGAGCGCCTGGGCCCGGGCGGCCGAGGCGTTCATCCGCCGCATGTAGTGGCGCCGGCAGAGCATCTCGTACTCGACCGTGGGCGGGGCCTCGTCCGGTCCTGCCACGTCCCCCACGACCACCTGCTCCCCCTCGACGACCATGACGCCGTCCACGACGCGGGCGTTGACCGTGGCGGTCCGGCCGCACCAGCACAGCGCCTGGACCTGCAGCTGCTGGGTCCGGTCGGCCAGCTCGATGAGGCGACGGGAGCCGGGGAAGAGCTCGGTGCGGAAGTCGGCGGTGATGCCGAAGGCGAAGACGTCCACGCCCATCTCGTCGACGAGCCTGGCCAGCTGCTCGACCTGCTCCGGCGTGTAGAACTGCGCCTCGTCGCAGATCAGGTAGTCCACCCGCCGCCCGTTGGTGACCTGCTCGACGACGAACTCCCACAGGTCGAGATCGTCGTGGACCTCCAGGGCCGGCTTGGTCAGGCCCAGCCGGGAGGAGAGGACCGCCTCGCCGGAGCGGTCGTGCTTGGTGAACAGCAGGCCCGCCCGGCCCCGGGTGGCGTGGGTGTGGTCCATCTGCAGCGCGAGGGTCGACTTCCCGCAGTCCATGGTGCCGGTGAAGAAGACGAGCTCAGCCACCCGCGCAGTCTACGTTCACCGGTACCCGCGCCGACGCCGGCCGGTCGGAGGTCTCAGACCTGGTGGACCAGCAGCGGGACCGCGGTCTCGGGGTCGGTGATGCTGCCGTGGTGGCCCCGCAGCCGCAGGATGCTGGGCCGCAGCAGGGCGGAGTCGAGCAGCGTGGAGTCGCCGAGCATCGCCACGACGACCTCGCCGACGCGCCGCTCGTAACCCTCCCGCAGCGGACCGAACCACCCCGCCCCGACGGCCTCGTCGCGGGTCAGCACCACGGCCTCGCCGGCCAGCTCCTCGCGCCAGGTGGCCACGACGTCCTCGACCGCGCCCGGCTCGCACCACGCCTGCGGCGCGCGCGGCTCCCCGGCGAGCAGCCGCACCCCGGCGGCGAGGGTCTCGTCGTAGGCGAGGTCGTGGCGCCGCTCCAGCGGTGCCCCGATCATGCCGTGGTCGGCGGTCACCACGACGGTCGTGCCCTCCGGCGCCTGCTCGGCCAGCCCGGCGACGAAGGCGTCGACCGCCTCGACCGCCTCGCCCCACTCCAGGCTGCCCGGGCCGTGCACGTGCCCGGCCTTGTCGACCTCGTCCCAGTAGGCGTAGACCAGGGCCCGCCCCCTGCGCCCGGCCGCGGCGAGGGCCTGCAGGACGCCGGCGGTGCGCTCCTCCGGCTCCTCGGCCGGCAGGAACCCGCCGCCGCGCAGCGCGGCCCGGGTGAACCCCGACGACTCGAACATCCCCCGGGAGACCGTCGTGACGTTGACGTCGCGCCGGCCGGCCTCCTGCAGCTGGGTGCTCAGCGGCTGGTGGGCCAGCGGGTCCGGCCCGTCCCGCCAGCCCAGGTGGTTGAACAGCCGCTCCCCGTCGTCCAGCCCGGTCTGCCAGCCGACGATCCCGTGGTCGCCCGCCCGGCGCCCGGTGCCCAGGCTGGTCAGGCTGGTCGCGGTCGTGGAGGGGAAGCCGCACCGGAAGTCCTCGACCGGCGAGCCCAGGGTGCGCAGGAAGGGCGCGTGCCCGCTGGCGCGCTCGAGCTGGCGGGCGCCCAGTCCGTCGACGAGCACGACGACGACGCGCCGGGTGGGCTCCAGGCTCCAGGTGGGTTCCGGTATGTCGTTCGGGAGCCCCGCACCGAGCGCCGTCAGCGCGGCGGGCAGCACCGACGGCAGCCCCTCCCCGGGCCCGGGCGGGGCGTAGCGGGCGGCCGCGTCGACCGCCGCCGCGCTGCTCGCCGCCGTGCCGGGCACGTCAGCGACCGAGGCGCGCGGACAGCTCCTGGGCGAAGGAGAGCGCCCGCTCGAGCTGGTCGACGCCGTCCGCGTCCGCCGCCACCCGCAGGGAGATGTCGTCGCTGGCCACCGTGCCCTCGTAGCCGTGGTCGCCCTCGCACTGCGGGTCCTCGCACATGGCCGGGAGCAGGTCGACCCGGGAGACCGCGCCCCAGCCGAGGGTGAGCGTGACGGCGCGGCCCTCGAGGCCGCCGTCGAAGTTCTCCGGGTCGGGCACGACGTGGGTGAGCATCACGCCGCGGACGGCGCGCAGCGGGACCGTCTCGCTGGTCGCGGTGGCCATCCGCTGCCGCTCGGGGCCCTCGTGGTCGTCGGCGTGCGCGATGACCAGGCGCCGGTCGGTGAGGACCAGCACGGTCAGGTGGTTGCGCACGGCCTGCTCGTCGAAGGTGGTCTCGGCGTGGACGAGGTGGCCGACCACCTGGTCGCGCCCGACCGCGGTGAGCACGACGTCGTGGACGACCGCCGGCAGGTAGCCTGCGCTCTCGATGTCGGCCACGAGGGAGTCGGGCAGGGGCGACCTCAGACGACGGACCATGCGCCCCATCGTGCCACCTGGCCCGTTCACGACGACATCGCCCGCCGCTCGGCGTCGGTCCGGGTGGGCGCGGGCGCCACGTGGACGCTGGCCCCGAGCACGTCCACGCCGTCCTGGTGGGCCATCACCGGGTTGAGCCGCAGGTGGGCCAGCTCGGGGTGGTCGTCGGCCAGGACCGACACGCGGGCGATGAGGTCGTAGAGGGCCGCGTGGTCCACCGGCATCGCCCCGCGGTAGCCGTCCAGCATCGGCGCGGCCTTGATCGAGGTGACCATGTCGACGATGTCGACGTCGGTCAGCGGCGGGAAGCGGCTGCTCATGTCACCGAGCAGGTCGATGGGCACCCCGGCCACGCCGAAGCCGACGACCGGACCGAAGAGCGCGTCCTCGCTGCTGTGCACCTCCACCGCCACGCCGCCGGGCGCGGCCATCCGCTGCATCGCGATCCCCTCGGCGCCCAGCGGCTCGAGCATCCGGGCGAGGTCGCGGTATGCCGCACCGACCGCCTTCGGGTGCCGCAGCCCGGTGCGGATCCAGCCCTGGCCGGGCTGGTGCGACAGCAGCGGCGAGGTGGCCTTGAGCACGACCGTCCCGCGCAGCTGGCGGTAGACGTCGACCGCCTCCTCGTCGGAGGTCACCGCGACCGAGGGCCACACCTCGATCCCGTAGGCGGCCAGCAGCGCGGACGTCTCCTCCTGGGTCAGGTCGGCCCCGCGCGGGGCGCGGGCGAGCACGGCGGCGACGATCTCGTTGACCGTCCCGCGGTGGATCCCGTCCGGACGCACCCGGGTGCCGCGGTCGCTGCGCCGCCACTCGGCGTACCGGGTCGCGGCGGCGAGGGCGCGGACGCCGTCCTCGGGGGTGGCGTAGGTGGGGAGGCGGCTGCCCGGGGTCACGCCGCGCATCCCGAGGAAGGTGGCGACGCAGGGCTTGTCGTGCCCGGCGACGGCGTCGCCGACCGCCTGCACGACCTCGGGGTCGATGTGGGCGAGCGGCGGGATGAAGCAGGCCACCAGGGAGTCGACGTGGTCGTCGGCCAGGGCGGCCTGCACCACGCGGCGGAACTCCTCGACCTCCGCCTCCGCGCTGACCGTGACCGGGCCGTGGGTGACGTCCAGCCCCCAGGACTGCGCGGCGCCGGCGGCGAGCGAGCCGAGGGCGTCGCTGTTGGTCACCACGCCCACCCGGTGCCCGGCGGGCAGCGGCTGGTTGATGACGAGCTGGGCCACGTCGAAGAGCTGGTGGGTGTTCTCCGCGCGGATCACGCCGGACTGCTTGAGCATCTGGGTGAACGCCTCGGGACGCTCCTGGGTGTTGCGCACCCGGTGCCCGCGCGGCGTCCCGAAGCGCCCGCCCACGCCGGACTTGACCACGATGACCGGCTTGATCGAGGAGAGCTTGCGGGCGATGCGGGAGAACTTGCGGGGGTTGCCCATCGACTCCAGGTGCAGCCCGACGGCGGTGGTGGCGTCGTCGTCGAGCCAGTACTGCATGAGGTCGTTGCCCGAGACGTCGACCCGGTTGCCGGCCGAGGCGAAGGTCGAGATGCCCAGGCCGCGCCGCTGGGCGGAGGCGAGCACCGCGATGCCCAGGGCGCCGGACTGGGCGAAGAGGCCGAGGCTGCCGTGCGGGGGCAGGTGGGCCGGCTCGGCGAGGGAGGCGTCGAGCATGACGTCCGGGTCGTTGTTGATGAGGCCGAAGCTGTTTGGGCCCAGCACCCGCATGCCGTAGCGGCGCGCGCGCACCAGCAGCCGGCGCTGCAGCCGCTCGCCCTCCCGGCCGGACTCGGCGAAGCCCTCCGAGGGCACGATGACCGCCCGCACGCCCGCGTCGGCGCACTCGTCGACGGTGGCCAGCACGTCGCCGGCCGGGACCGCCACGACCGCCAGCTCGACGCCGCCCTCGATGTCGCGCACCGAGCGGTAGGACGGCAGCCCGCCGATGTCGGTGCCCGGCTCGGCACGGTTGTTGACGGCGTAGAGCCTGCCGGTGAAGCCGCGGCCGGCGATGTGGTCCAGGAAGGCCCGGCCGACGGTGGCCTCGCGCCGGCTGGCGCCGATGACCGCGACCGAGGCGGGGTGCAGCAGGCCCCGGACCGAGCGCGCCTCCGAACGGTGCTCCCGGGACATCCGCACCGCCCGCGACTCGTCGGTCGGCTCGATGTCGAAGGAGACGGCGATGACCCCGTCGTCGAACTCGTGCGAGGCGTCGTAGCCGGCGTCGCGGAAGACGCCGATCATCTTCCGGTTCTGCGGCAGCACGTCCGCCACGAACCTGCGCACGCCGGCCTCGCGGGCGATGTCGGCCAGGTGCTCGAGCAGGACCGAGCCGATCCCCCGCCCCTGGTGGTGGTCGGAGACGTTGAAGGCGACCTCGGCCTCGGGGCCCCCGGGCCGGAGCCGGTCGTAGCGCCCGATACCGACGATCTTGTCGCGGATCGTCATCACCAGCGCGACCCGGTCGACGTAGTCGACGTGCGTGAAGCGGTGGACGTCCTTGTCCGACAGCCGCTTGATCGGCGCGAAGAAGCGCAGGTAGATGGACTCCTCGGACTGGCCGGCGTGGAACTCGTGGATCGCCTCGGCGTCGTCGGGGCGGATCGGCCGGACGTGGGCGACCATGCCGTCGGCCAGCACCACGTCGGCCTCCCACTCCTGCGGATAACCCGGGGGCAGTCCGTCCTGCTCGTCCATGCGGACCATGATGGCACCCGTCCG
>QEUR01000222.1 GCA_003577095.1 Acidobacteriota bacterium | reverse complement strand
GGCTGCCGCGCGCGGCGCTGGCCACCGGCGCCGCGATGGTGCTGCTCGTCGGGGTCGCCAACCCGGAGGCCTGGATCGCCCGGCAGAACATCGAGCGCTACGAGGAGACCGGCAAGGTCGACCTGGACTACCTGGCCACGCTCGGCCCGGACGCGACGCCCGTCATCGCCGAGGGGCTGCCGGCGGACCTGGCCCAGGACGTGATCGGGCGCCAGCACGTGCCGTCGCCGGACGACTGGCTGGGCTGGAACCTCGGCCGCGCCCGCGCCGCCCAGGTCGCCGGCTGGGGCGGCTGAGGCCCGGCCGGCGGGGACGTGCAACGTCCTGCACGACATGCAGCGCGGCCGACGCCGCAAGAGGTGCAGGACGTTGCATGACCTGGCCCTCGCGTCCCCCCCACGACGGGAAGCCGGCCGCCGACCGGCCCCGGCGCCGTCCTCAGCTCTCCCGCCGCAGCACCAGCCTCGTCCACGCGCCCAGGTAGACCCGGTCGTCCTCGTCGATCTCCACCCGCTCGCCGTGGTCGAGCGGCTCGGCGGGCAACGGCTCACCCACGGTGCCGACGTAGGTGCCGTTGGAGGTGTCCAGGTCCTCGATCCACCACCGGTGCCCGTCCCCGGTGAGCTGGGCGTGCCGGACCGACACCCCGGCGTCGGTGCCGGCGTCGAGGTCCGGGTGCAGGCCGCGCTCGATGTTGGTGCGGCCCACGACCAGGTTGTCCGTGGTCAGGCGGGTGACCTCCGGCGGTCCGGCGTCCGGCACCGGCTGGTCGAAGTCCCGGGTGGCGGCCCAGACGTGGTCAACCCAGAGCTCGGCCACCCAGCCGGTGTCCTTCTCCCTGGAGGGCGGCCGGTGCTCGGGCCGGTCGTGCGCCTCCCGCGCCTGGCCCGGCGCCGGGGGAGTGGGCGGGGGCACCCTCGGGCGGCGCTCCAGCTCGTCCTCGTCCAGCCCGAGCTCAGCGGCGGTCGTCGGCAACTCGATGTCGTCGGCGTCGCGGCGCGGGTCGATGTAGGCCTCCAGCGGCTCGGCCGCCTGCAGCGAGGTCGGGAGGGGCTCGGCCGGCTCCTCCTCCCCGTCGCCGCTCTCGGGGTCCGCCTTCCCGTCGCCGCGGGCCCCTGCCCTGCCGCCCACCGGCTCGGAGCCGGTCACGAAGTCGTAGCCGCACGAGCCGCAGAAGGCCACGTCCCCGACCGAGGTGGCGTGGCAGTTCGGGCACTCGCGCGCCGGAGCCGCGGTCTCCCCGCCGGCCGGGCGGGCGGGCTCGACGTCGCGGGCCGGCTCGACCCGGTGGCCGCGCTCGTCCTCGTCGGCGCTCATGCGTCCGGCCGCAGCTGGGCGAGGTAGGCCTCCTGCGCCGCGATGAGCGCCGAGGCCCGCTGGATGTCGGCCGGCCGGGTGTGCAGCGACTCCTTGGCCGCGGTGAGCATCCCGGCCAGGTCGACGCTGGTCGGGGCCCCGCAGCCGGCGAGCGTCTTGGCCAGCCGCTCGGCCCGGTCGGCGAGGTCGGCGTACTCCGCCAGCGCCGCCGAGTAGGTCGCGTGCGCCTGGTCCAGCGCCCGGCCCACCCGCTCCAGGTTGGTCACGTAGGCCTCCAACGCGCCCTCCTCCTCGGGCACCTCGCCCAGCGCGGCGACGTCCGGTATGCCGAGGCGCGGGGCGGGGCGCACGTCGTCCAGCACGCGCTGGGCCAGGCTGCGGACCGCCTCGCCGCGCGCGACCAGGTGCGCCCGCTCGGCCTCGGCCTGCTCCCGGTCGGCCCGGGCGTGGGCGTGGCTGGCGGCGGCAACGATGAGCTCGCGCTCCACCGCCGCGAGGCGGGACTCGGTGGCGCCGATCTCGGCGAGGGCCGGCTCGCCCTGCCCGCGCAGCGCCTCGACCTGTGCCGCGACGTCCTCCAGCGCGGCGCCGAGGTCCTCGCCGGCGTCGCCGTCCTGCTCGGCGAGGGCCTCGCGCAGGCGGGCCAGACCGTCGTCCAGACCGGCCAGCCGCTCCTCGGCGGTGGCCTCCCCGTCGGCGTCGACGCGCACCCGCAGCGACCCGGCGAGCGCGTCGGACAGGCGCAGCGCGTCCGGCAGGCTGACGGCCAGCGCCTCGGCGTCTCCGTCGGGCAGCTCGAGCACGCCCCAGATCAGCTGGGCCACCCACTCCCGCTCGCCGTCGCCGCCCTGCACGTCCTCCCAGGTCGCCAGCAGCAGGTCGTGCCGCTGGGCGATGGCGTGGAAGAGCGTCATCGATGAGGTCAGGTCGGCCTCGAGCGCGTGCCGCTCGCCGTGGCTGCGGGTCAGCTCGTCCAGGGCGCGCAGCTCGTGCTCGCGCCGCAGCCGCCACCGCGCCAGCTCGGACAGGTAGCGGTCGGTCGCCTCGTCCGGCGGCAGCATGCCGGGCTCGGCGGGCGGTGGCGGGGCGACGGCATACCTGCTCACCGGGCCTCCTTCGTCTCGTGGTCGGGGTCGGGCTGCTCGGGCACCGGCAGCCGGGGTATGCCGTCCTCGCCCACCTCGAGCCCGTGGTCGCGAACCACCGACTCGTCGAGGTCGTCGTGCGACATGCCGACCGGGTCGGCCAGGGCGGCCGCGCTCGTGCGCGCCGGGAAGCGCTCGACGAGGACCGCCAGCTGGACGTCCAGACCCTCGGCGTCATGGCGGTGGACCGCGTCGTAGGCCCGGTCCAGCGTCAGACCGAGCAGGTCGAGCTGGTCGACGGTGCGCAGCAGCGGGGCGTGCTCGCCGACCACGGCGTGCGCGGCGGCGAAGACGCGGGGCAGCCGCTGCAGGGCGCCGACCGACTCCGCGACCCACGCCACCGCCCGGCCGGCGACCTCCCGCACGGCGTCGTCCGTGGAGAGCTCGAACAGGTCGCGCGTGCTGTCCAGGGTGCGGCGGACGCGGACCCGGACCACGTCGGAGACGTCGGGACCGGTGAGCAGGTCGGCCTGCTCGTCGAGCGCGCGACGCAGGTGCCCGGCGTCGGGCGGGGGACCCTGGTCCGGCGGTGCTCCTGCGTCGTGCTCGGCGGCCTGGTCGGGCTGCGCCATGTCGTCGGTGCCTTTCGGGGGCTCGTGGTCGGTCGATCGGTGCGGACCCCGGCCCCACCCTATGCGCCGCGCGTCGCCCCGGCGTGCGCAGCGGGCACCGAGGTGGTGTCGTAGGAGCCATGGCCACCCACGACGAGCAGAACCAGCACAAGGACCAGCTGACCTTCGACGACCCGGTGAGCCGCCACCCGGACATCACCCCGCCGAAGCAGGACCAGCCCAAGCCGGGCCTGGACGCCGAGCTGATCCCGAGGACCGACCGGGGACAGACGTCATACCGGGGGACCGGCCGGCTCGAGGGGCGACGGGCGCTCGTCACCGGCGGCGACTCGGGGATCGGCGGTGCGGTCGCGATCGCCTACGCGCGGGAGGGCGCGGACGTGGCGATCAACTACCTGCCCGAGGAGGAGGAGGACGCGGACCTGGTCGCCGGGCTGATCGAGGAGGAGGGCCGCACGTGCGTGCGGATCCCGGCCGACCTCCGCGACCGCCAGACCTGCGACGACATCGTGGCGAGGGCGGTCGAGGGGCTCGGCGGGCTCGACGCGCTCGTGGTCAACGCCGGGCGGCAGACGTGGTCGGAGAAGATCGTCGACATCACCGACGAGCAGTTCGACAACACGGTGAAGACCAACATCTACGCGATGTTCTGGATCTGCCGGGCGGCGGTGCCGCACCTGCAGCCCGGCTCGACGATCGTGATGTCGACGTCCGTGCAGGCCTACAGCCCCAGCGACACGCTGCTGGACTACGCGATGACCAAGGCGGCGATCAACAACTTCGCCAAGGGCCTGGCCAAGCAGCTGGCGCCCGACGGCGTGCGCGTCAACGCGGTCGCTCCCGGGCCGGTGTGGACGCCGCTGCAGGTGGCCGAGGGCCAGCCCAAGGAGAAGCTGCCGAAGTTCGGCCAGGGCCAGCCGATCGGGCGGGCCGCCCAGCCGGTCGAGCTGGCGCCCGCCTACGTCTTCCTGGCCTCGCCGGAGAGCTCCTACGTCATCGGCGAGACGCTCAACGTCAACGGCGGTGCCGACTCGCCCTGACGCCGGCGCCCTCCCACCCGCCGGGCTGACACGGCATACCCGCACGTCGTCCCGAGGAGGAGGCGCCGCGTGCGACAGAATCGGGACCATCCACCACCGAGGAGGGCCCGAAGAGTGAAGACCCTGCCGCGCCGGCTCGACGAGCTGCAGCGCCGCCGCCCCTGGCTCGGGGTGCCGGTGGCGGTGGTGTTCAAGTTCTTCGACGACCACGGGATCTACCTGTCCGTGCTCATCACCTACTACGGGTTCCTGGCGCTGTTCCCGATGATGATGCTGCTGACCTCGCTGCTGGGCTTCGTGCTCGACGGGCAGCCCGAGCTGCGCCGGCAGATCCTGTCGACCGCGATCGGGCAGTTCCCCGTGATCGGCACCCAGATCAGCCAGGACGGCTTCGGCGGCAGCACGACCGCCGTCGTGGTCGGCGGGCTCGTCGCGGTGTGGGCGGCCGTGCGCGCCTCGCAGGCGACGCTGCACATGATGAACATCTGCTGGGCGGTGCCGCGGCACCGGCGGCCGGATCCGATCCGCAGCCCGATCCGGGCCCTGCCCCTCATCGCCATCGCCGGGCTGATGCTCGTCGGCACGACCGTCGGCACCGTGCTGACCACCGAGGCAGGCGCCTACGGGGTGGACCTGCGCAGGATCGTGCCCTACGTGGTGGTGGTGATCAGCTTCTTCGTCGCGGTGCTGGTTTTCGCCCTGGGGATGTGGGTGGGGACGAGCTACCCGCTGAACTTCTCCCAGGTGCTCCCCGGGGCGCTCGTCGCGGCGGTGGGGTGGCTCCTGCTGCAGCGGTTCGGGATCACCTACGCCAACCAGATCGTCTCGCGCACCGGCGACACGTACGGTGTCTTCGCGGTCGTGCTCGGCCTGCTCGTGTTCATCTTCGTCGCCGCCCAGCTGGTGGTCTTCGCCGTCGAGGTCAACGTGGTGCTGGTCAAGCGGCTGTGGCCGCGGGCGCTGCTCGGGCCGTTCACGACCGCGGTGCCGCTGACCGAGGCCGACCGGAGGACCTACCGGGAGGCGGCGGTCTCGACGCAGATCAAGCACTACCAGGACGTGGCCGTCACCTTCGACCACCCGCTGGGGCCGCCGCGGGAGGTCGGTGCGCCGAGGCCGGGAGCCGGTGCGGCGCCGGAGGGGGGGTCACGCGACGAGCGGCAGGAGGAGCAGCGGGAGGAGCGGGAGGACCCGGAGCGCCCCGACAGGACCTGACGTCGTCCGGCTGGTGGATGGGCCACGGACGGATGACGACCGTCGAGCCCGGGGAGCCGGTCCGGCAGCCGTCAGCGGCGCT
>QEUR01000221.1 GCA_003577095.1 Acidobacteriota bacterium | reverse complement strand
CCGAGCTCGCTGTGATCGACGTCTCGTTCATCTCGTTGAGCAAGCTGCTCGGCCCGGTCGCCGCCTGCCTCACCCCCGGGTCCTACTCACGCAGGGCCCTGATGAGCTCGTCCTTGTCCATGTCGGAGCGGCCCTCGATGTCGAGCTCGCGGGCGCGGTCCCGCAGCTCCTCGACGGTCCACTCCTCGTACGGCTCGCTCTCCCCGCCGCGCCGGCCGACCTCCTCGCGGGAGGTCCTCGCGGCCTCGTTGGAGATCGCCGCCGCCTTCGACTTGCTCATGCCGTCGTCCCGCAGCGCCTCGTACATCTCCTTGTCCTTGATGCTGGGGCCCGGGTCGTCCTTCTTCTCAGGTGCCATCCCCCCACTGTGGCGCGGCTCGCCCGGGCCGTCCACCGCTGGCGCGCGCGACTACCCTCCCGTCATGACCTCCGCGCCCGAGCACCGCGACGTGGTCGTGGTGGGCAGCGGCTTCGGCGGCAGCGTCGCGGCCCTCCGGCTCGTCGAGAAGGGGTATGACGTGACCGTCCTGGAGGCCGGCCGCCGGTTCGCCGACGAGGACTTCGCGAGCACCTCCTGGGACCTGCGCCGCTTCCTGTGGGCGCCCCGGCTGGGCCTGCGCGGGATCCAGCGCATCCACCTGCTCCCCGACGTGCTGGTGCTCGCCGGCGCAGGCGTCGGCGGCGGGTCGCTCAACTACGCCAACACCCTCTACCGGCCGCAGGCGGACGCCTTCTACGACGATCCGCAGTGGGCCGGGATCACCGACTGGCGCGCGGAGCTGGCGCCGCACTACGACACGGCCTCGGCGATGCTGGGCGTCGTCACCAACCCCACGACGACCCCGGTGGACGTCGTCTACCGCGAGGTGGCCGAGGAGATGGGGGCGGGACACACCTTCCGCCGGGCGCCGGTCGGCGTCTTCTTCGGCAGGGACGGCAGGGTCGAACCGGGAGCCGACGTCGAGGACCCGTTCTTCGGCGGCGCCGGGCCGCGCCGCACGGGCTGCATCCAGTGCGGCGAGTGCATGGTGGGCTGCCGGCACGGGGCCAAGAACACCCTGGTCAAGAACTACCTGTGGCTCGCGGAGCGGGCAGGGGCCCGGGTCGTCCCCGACACCACCGTCGTCCGGGTCGTGCCGCTCCCACGGGGAGGGTATGCCGTGCACACCCGGCCCACCGGCCCGCCGGGTCCGGCCCGGGGGCGGGCGCGACGCCATACCCTCACCGCCGACCACGTGGTCCTGGCCGCGGGCGCCTGGGGGACCCAGCACCTGCTGCACCGGCTGCGGCGCGACGGCGACCTGCCGCACCTGTCCGAGCGGCTCGGGCACCTGACCCGCACCAACTCCGAGTCGCTCGTCGGCGCGCTGGTGCCGCGGCGGCGGGCCGAGGGGCTCGACCTCACGCGCGGGGTGGCGATCACCAGCTCGTTCTGGCCCACGGCGGACACGCACGTGGAGCCGGTGCGCTACGGGCACGGGCAGAACGCGATGGGCCTGCTGGTCACGCTGCTCACCGACGGCGGCGGCCGGGTGCCCAGACCACTGCGCTGGGCGGGGCAGGTGGCCCGCCACCCGCTGCGGCTGCTCGGGCACTACGCCGGGCTCGGCTCGTGGTCGGAGCGCACCACGATCGCGCTGGTCATGCAGAGCCTCGACAACTCGATCACGGTGCGGGCGGGCCGGGGGCCGCTCGGGGGCTTCCGGCTGACGTCGGGACCCGGGCACGGCGTGAGCAGCCCGACGTGGATCCCGGTCGCCAACGACGTGGTGCGGCGGATCGCGCGACGGCTGCGCGGGTGGCCCGCGGGCAGCGTCGGGGAGATCCTCGACGTGCCGATGACCGCGCACTTCCTGGGCGGCTGCGTCATCGGCGACTCGCCGGGTGCCGGCGTGGTGGACGCCTACCACCGGGTCTACGGACACCCGGGGCTGCACGTCGTCGACGGGTCCGCGGTGAGCGCCAACCCCGGCGTCAACCCTGCGCTGACGATCACCGCCCAGGCGGAGAGGGCGATGTCGATGTGGCCGGTGAAGGGGTCGCCCGACCCGCGGCCCGCCCTCGGCCGGCCCTACCGGCGGGTCGCGCCGGTGCCGCCGGTGCGGCCGACCGTGACGCGCGGCCCGGCGGCCCTGAGGCGTAGCTGAGGCTGGACAACAGCAGCGTCGCGCGGGTATTTTCGTTATATAAATATGCGTTTATCCCCGGAGGATCCCCATGACGACCCCCAGCGCCCGCGACCTGTCCCGCGTCGACACCCTGCAGGTCGTGGTGAGGGAGGAGACGCCCTTCCTGCCGAAGGTCGCGTTCACGCTCATCACCCTCGCCTCGATGGCCGGCGTCACGGTGACCAGCACCGGGATGGGCCTGGGTGCCGGGCAGGTCGCGCTGCGCTGGCTGACGCTGTGGTCGCTGGCGCTCGCGGGCGGCTTCCTGGTGTGGCGGCTGGTCTACCTGCGCGCCCGTGAGCGCGACGTCGACGACACCGAGGTGGCGGCGCTCAACCGCAGCGCCTTCGCGCACGCCGACCCGGTCGGGCGGTGGGTGGCGCTCCTCGTCGCGGTCGGCGCGCCGGGGGCTCTCGTCGTGCCGGTCGTCAGCGGCACGGTCTGGCTCCCCTGGGCGCTCGTCGCGGCCTCGGTCGTCGTGGCCGGGCTGCTGCTGGCCGGCGTCTCGCGGGTGGCCGCGGGAGCACCGGCGCTCGTGGTCCTCGCGCTGGCGTTCGTCGGCTGGGCGTGGCTGGACGCCGGCGCCGGGTGGCCGTTCTGGGTGCGGCTGGCGCACCTGCTGAGCTTCTCGCTGTGGATCGGCGGGGCGCTGTGGAACATCGGGGTGGCGATGCCCGCCGGGCGTGCGCACCCGTCCGTGCCGGCGGTGCTGGCCGGCGCGCGGCAGCTGGACCGGTTCCGCTGGGTGGTGCGCTTCGCGCTGCCGACGATCATCGTAACCGGCCTGGTCATGGCGGGTGCCTACCGGGCGCTGCCGCTGTCCTGGTGGCTGGCCTTCCCCGGCGTGCTGATCCCGCTGAAGGTGCTGGCGATCGTCGCCCTCGTCGTCGTCTTCATCACCTGCCCGCTGTTCCGCCACTGCTCACCGGTGCAGGGGGTCTGCGACATCGAGGACCTCCACCTGTCCGAGGGCGCTCCGCGACCGTGAGCTCCTCGGCCCGTCCCCTGCCCGAGGGCGTCGTCCCGCACGGCGACCACCTCCTGCTGGACAACCGCGCCACCCCGTGCGCGGTCGGCATCATCCGCGCCGCGCGCGCCGTCCGGGCCATGGCACCGAGCGCGGTCCTGGAGATCTGGACCCGCGACCGGGTCGCCCCGGTCGAGATCCCGGTCTGGGCCGAGCGCGAGGGCCACCAGGTCGTCCGCCAGGAGCGGGGCGGCCGCTGGCCGCGGCGCTGGTTCGTCTTCGAGGTGCGCCGGGCCGCCTGAGCCTGGGGACGCCCCGACGGTCCCCGCGCTCCACTCACGTACCCACGTTGTAGATGACTCGTGACGCATCCCGAGTCATCTACAACGTGCGTACGTGAGTGGGACGCCGGTCCTACTGCGCCGCCTCGGCGATGGCCTTCCTGGTCAGGCGCCGCACCCGCCTGGGCCGGCGGGAGCGCGCCGGGATCAGTCCCCGCATCGACTCGTGCTTCCCGAAGCACAGCAGCCGGTCGCCCTCCTCGAGCACCTTGGCGGCGCCCGGGTTGGGCATCACGCGCGTGCCGCGGTGCAGGGTGAGCACCTGCACGTCGTTCTCCCACAGCCCGGACTCGCCGAGGGTGCGCCCGACCAGCTCGGAGCCGGCGAGGACCGCGATCTCGGCCACGCCGTACCCGGTGGAGACGGCGAGGCGCTGGCGCACGTCGATGTCGGGGAAGCCGGCCTGGTCGGCGACGTAGTCCACGATCGCGCCGGCGACGTCGAGCTTGGTCGCAGTCTCGATGCCCTGCAGGCCGGGGGAGGAGTTGACCTCCATGACCAGCGGCCCGTCCTCGCCCTCGAGCATGTCCACGCCGGCCACCCGCAGGCCCATGATGTGCGCGCTGCGGACCGCCACCTCGGCGTACTCCTCGGGCAGCTCCACCGGCTCGACCGTCCCGCCACGGTGCACGTTGGAGCGGAACTCGTCGCCCGAGGCGCGCCGCCGCATCGCCGCGACCACCCGGTCCCCGACGACGAGGGCGCGGATGTCGGTGCCCTTGCTCTCCTTGACGAAGCTCTGGATGAGCACGTGCTGGTTGGTGCCGTGCAGCGTCTCGACGATCGCCTCGGCGACCTTCATCTCCGGGGCCAGGATCACGCCGATGCCCTGCGTCCCCTCGAGCAGCTTGATGACGACCGGCGCCCCGCCGACCATCTCGATGGCGTGCGGGATCTCGTCGCGGTTGCGCACGAAGACGGTCGCCGGCATCGCGATCTCGTGACGGAGCAGGATCTGGCTGGCGCGCAGCTTGTCGCGGCTGTTCATGATGCCGTTGGCGGTGTTCGGGGTATAGACGTCCATCTGCTCGAACTGCCGCACCACCGCCGTCCCGAAGTAGGTCACCGACGCCCCGATCCGCGGCAGCACGGCGTCGTAGGCCGACAGCGGACGCCCGCGGAAGTGCAGGTCCGGCTCCGGGCCCGCGAGGTCGATCCCGAAGCGCAGGGTGTCCAGCACCTTGACCTGGTGGCCGCGCTCGAGCGCGGCGGTGCGCAGCCGCTGCGTGGAGTAGGCGCGCAGCGAGCGCGAGAGGATGGCGAGCTTCATGGAGGTGTCCTGAGAGGATGGGGCGCGTGACCGGGCAGACCCATGAAACCATCCCCGCGCCGACGGTCGTCGGGTGGCGTGAGTGGGTGCGGATGGAGCGGCTCGGCGTGCCGTGGATCAAGGCCAAGATCGACACCGGCGCCCGCACCTCCTCGCTGCACGCGTTCGACCTGCAGGCCCTCGAGGTGGACGGCCGGCCCTGGGTGCGCTTCGCGGTCCACCCCTGGCAGGCGACGGCCGAGGACTCCGTCACCGTCGAGCTCCCGGTCCACGACGTGCGCTCGGTGCGCAGCAGCTCGGGTCACGCGGAGACCAGGTATGTCGTGCTCGTCCCCCTCGTCCTGCACGGCCGCGAGGTCGAGGCGCAGGTCACCCTGACCGACCGGGACGAGATGGGCTTCCGGATGCTCGTGGGGCGCGAGGCGCTGGTGCCGGGCTTCCTGGTGGACCCCGGCCTGTCCTACGCCGGCGGCCGTCCCGGGCGCGCGGTCCGGCGGCGCAACTGGGGCAGGCCGGTGGCGCAGCGGGACGGCGCGTGAGCCGCCTGCGCCCCTCCTTCCCGCGGGGCCGAGGTGACGCTGCCGGTGCACGTCTTCCACGGCCGCGAGGACGGCCCGGTCGTCTGGCTGGACGCCGCGGTGCACGGCGACGAGGTCGTCGGGATCGAGGTGATCCGGCGGGTGCTCGAGCGTCTCTCGCCCAGGACGCTGCGCGGCACCGTGATCGCGGTGCCGATCGTCAACGCCATCGGCGTGATGACCGGCGACCGCTACCTGCCCGACCGGCGCGACCTCAACCGCAGCTTCCCCGGGTCGCCGCGCGGCTCGCTGGCCGCCCGGATCGCGCACCTGCTGATGACCGAGGTGGTCGCCAAGTGCGAGGTCGGGATCGACCTGCACACCGGCTCGGACCGCCGCTCCAACCTGCCCCAGGTCCGGTGCGACCTGGACGACCCGCGCACCCGCGAGCTCGCGGCCGCGTTCGGCGCGCCGGTGACCTACCACGCCAAGCTGCGCGACGGGTCCCTGCGCTCGGCGGCGCGCGAGGCCGGCGCCCGCGTCCTGCTCTACGAGGCAGGCGAGGCCTGGCGGCTCGACGAGTATGCCGTGCAGCCCGGCGTCGACGGCGTCCTGCGGGTGCTGGCCTCCCTGGGCATGCTCGACGAGACCGTCGAGGTGCCCGAGGCTCCCGGGCCCAGCGAGATCTGCTGGCGCAGCGGCTGGGTGCGCGCCCGTCGGACCGGCATCCTCAGCATGGGCGTGGCCCTCGGGCAGCACGTGCAGGCGGGGGAGCGGCTCGGCGAGCTGCACGACTCCTTCGGGCGGCGGCTGGCCATCGTCAAGGCCGACCGGGACGGCATCGTCATCGGCCGGACCGAGGCGCCGATGGTGGGCTCGGGCGACGCGCTGGTGCACATCGGCACGCTCGAGCCGGACGAGGACGGCGCCCGGCTCAGCTGACCCGGTGCCGGCGCGCGGCGGCGAGCAGGAGGACGGCGGCGGCCACGGCATACCCGACCCCGTAGGCCATCCGGCCGGCCGGCGGCAGGTAGAACTGCGCGGGGAACAGCGCCACGGCCACCCCCAGCGGCCAGGCGGCCCAGGCGAGGCGCCCGCCCCGCCGGGCCCACGCGACCGCGACGAGGACGCCGCCGGCGGAGAGCGCCAGGAGGCCGAGGCCGAACATCGTCAGCGCGACCGGCTGGTCGCGGACGGCGCCGACCAACTCAAGGACGCCGGTGTCGCCGGCGACGGCGGCCCGCCCGATCGCGTGCAGCCCGAAGGCCTCGGCGCCGTAGTAGGGCAGGACCAGGACCGCGCTGGCGAGGGAGAGGGTGCGTGCGGCGCGGGCGACGACGCCGCCGTCGAGGTCGGCCAGGCGCAGGGCCAGCCGGGCGAAGGAGGCGATCGCCAGCGCGCCGCAGACGTGCGCCACGACCCACGCGGTGGAGGCGAAGGCGGCTGCCGCGGAGGCGGTGGTGGCGCCGGCCGCGTCACCGTACGGCCGCACGAGCAGGTAGACGGCCATGAGGACGCCGGTGCCGACCAACGGTGCGGCCAGAGTGCGGGACGGGTCGGGGACGGACATGGTGGTGCCTTTCGAGAGCGGTGCTCTTGCTTGTGTCAGGACCGAATGTAGAGCACTGCTCTCGGATTTGCAAGAGCGGTGCTCTCAGATGTGGCAGGATGGGGCGCATGGCGGGTGTGCGGGAGCAGAACAGGGCCGAGACGACGGCGCGGATCCTCGCCGCGGCGCGGGCCGAGGTCGCCGAGCACGGGGCGGACATGTCGATGCGGGCGGTGGCGCGCAGGGTCGGGCTGGTCTCCTCGGCCGTCTACCGCTACTTCCCGACGCGCGAGGCGCTGCTGACGGCGATGGTCGTGGAGAGCTACGGCCGGCTCGACCGTGCGCTGGCCTCGGCCGACGACGCGGACCTGCCCGGCGGGGAGCGCTGGGCGGTGCTCGGCCGTGCCACGCGCGCGTGGGCGAAGGACCGGACGCACGAGTTCCAGCTGATCTACGGCACGCCGCTGCCGGGCTATGCCGCACCCCCCGAGACCGTCCCCGCCGCGGCCGCGGTGGCCTCGCACTTCCTGCGGGTCGGGGCGGGCTCGCCGGTGGAGGGCTTCGGCGGCGTGACGCTGGAGGGCCAGCTGGCCGGCCTCGTCGACGAGGGCCTGGCGGCGAGCGCGTCCGGGGCGGCGGCGGTCCTGGCCGAGCTGGCGGCGCTGGTCGGCTTCGTCACGCTGGAGCTCGGCGGCCACCTGGTGGGCACGGCCGACCCGGCCGAGCCGCTCTTCGAGGCGCTCCTCGCCCGGCAGGCGCGCACGCTCGGGCTGGACGGAGGCTAGCCGGCCGGCTCCTCGCCGCCGGGGTCGCGCCCGTCGTCCCCGCGTCCGCTGGACATCGTCCGGCCGCGGGAGACCTCGACCAGCTCGTCCCCCTCGTCGGCGTCCCGTCCGGCCGCCGTCGTGAACTCCGGCGGCGCCGGGTCGTGGACGTCGTGGATCGGGGTCTGCAGCAGCGAGGACGTTGCCCAGCCGTGCAGCAGCAGGTAGGCGTCCGTCCCGGGCTCGTGCTCCACGTCGATCTCCTCGTACGTCATGTGCACCCAGCCCTCGCCCCGCTCCTTGACCGCGGCCTGCACCGCACCGAAGCCCGCCAGCCGGGCGGTCCGCAGGCCGCGCAGCCGGTCCGGGGCGACGTCCGGCACGTTGACGTTGAGCACGCGACCCTCGGGCTCGTGCTCCACCACCCAGTCCAGGGCGACCCGGCATACCTCGCGGGCGGTGTCCCAGTGGACGGGGTCGGCCGAGCCCATCGACGCGGCCAGGGCCGGGACACCCAGGGTGGCCGCCGACAGGGCCGCGCCGACGGTGCCGGAGTGCAGGGTGGCGTGCCCGGTGTTGGCACCCAGGTTCACCCCGGAGAGCACCAGGTCCGGCCGGTGCCCGAAGGCGCCGTAGCAGGCGGCGAAGACGATGAGCGCCGGTGCTGCCCGCACGCCGAAGGACTCCACGTCGGAGGACAGGCCCGGCGGGCACCCGGTCGTCAGCTCGAGGCGACCGTCCGTCTCGTGGCCGGTGAGCGAGGCCGACGCGCCGGAGAACTGGTGCGACGGCGCC
>QEUR01000220.1 GCA_003577095.1 Acidobacteriota bacterium | reverse complement strand
ACGACGATGACGACGAGGTCGCAGTGGGTGCCGTTGGAGATGAACGTCTTGGCCCCGTCGACGACGTAGTCGTCGCCGTCGCGGACGGCGCGGGTGCGGACCGCCTGCAGGTCCGAGCCGGTCCCCGGCTCGGTCATCGCGATCGCCCCCACCAGCTCGCCCGAGGCCATCCCCGGCAGCCACCGGCGCTTCTGCTCCTCGGTGCCGAAGGCCGCCAGGTAGTGGGCGACGATCACGCTGTGCACGGCGTTGCCCCAGGCGTCGTCGGCCACCCTGGCCTGCTCGAGGGCGATCACGGCCTCGTGGGCGAAGGTGCCACCGCCGCCGCCGTGCTCCTCGGGGACGCTGACGCAGAGCAGGCCGGCCCGGCCGGCGGCGCGCCACAGGTCGCGGTCGACCATGTGCTGCTCGGCCCAGCGCTCCTGGTGCGGGACGACCTCCTTCTCGACGAAGGTGCGCGCCAGCGCGCGGAGGTCCTCCAGGTCCTCGGTCATCCACGGAGAGCGGTGGTCGTCCAGGATCATCGGGGGCCGCCCTCGGCAGGGGGCGTGCGCACGGCGGCGATCGGGATGTCGAGGGAGCGGCCGAGGGCCTCCCAGTGCTCGTTGGTCCCGCCGGCGAAGGCCGCGGCCAGCTCCTCGCGGGTGCTGCCGACCGCGCTGGCGAGCCGGCGCGCGAAGTGCGGCTCGATCGCGGCCACGGCCACGTGCCCGTCGGCGGTCGCGTAGACGCCGTAGGCGGGCAGCCCCCCGCCGAGGACCGCGCCCGGCGTGGAGAGCCGGTGCCGCACGGCGGCGGCCGCGTCGTGCGCCACGTCGTCGAGCACGACGCGCTCGCGGACCGACCCGCCGGCGGCGTCGCGGCGGCGCAGCCCGGCGAGGGTGGCCGAGACCGCGCGCTCGGACCCGAGCACGTCCACCCACGGCACGGGCGGCATGGCCGGCGGCTGGAGCGTGCCCCGGACGGCCTGGTAGGTCAGGTCGTGGCCCGCCTCCTCCTCGCGGTCCCCGTCGTAGCCGACGATCTCCACGAGCAGCAGGCCGTGCCGCTCGGCGCTCTCCGGCAGGCCCAGCCGGGCCAGCGCCGAGGGCCGCATCGAGGTCAGCAGCACGTCCGCGCCGGCCAGCCTGGTCTCGAGCGCGGCCCTCCCGTCGGGGTCCTTGAGGTCGAGGGCGACCACCTCCTGGCCCGCGACCAGCTCGGCATACCAGTCCGGTGCCACCTGGCTGAACTGGTCTCCGGTCGGGGGCTCGACCTTGGTCACGGTCGCGCCCATGGCCTGCAGCCTGGCCGCGGCGAGCGGGCCGGGCAGGTTGGGTGCCAGGGAGACGACCCGCACCCCGGCGAGGGGGAGGTCGGTCTGCGTCTGCGCCATGCCGCGATCCTGGCACAGTGGTCCGGGAGTGCGGCCCGGAACGACGACGCGGCGTGGCCCCGACCTCTCGGTCCGGACCACGCCGCGTGCTGGCGACCCCGACGGGACTCGAACCCGCGACCTCCGCCGTGACAGGGCGGCGCGCTAACCAACTGCGCCACGGGGCCTCGTTCTCAGGCGAGGCCTGCGTATCCCCAACGGGATTCGAACCCGTGTTACCGCCGTGAAAGGGCGGGGTCCTAGGCCACTAGACGATGGGGACCTGTCCTTCTCGGCCCCTCGCTGCGCAGCCTGGCTCGGATCCGCTGAGGACAGTGAGAGAGCATACGTGAGGGTGGCGCAAGGACCAAAACGGGGGTATGGGGCGCAGGTCCCCGCCGCTCAGCGGCGCGGGGCGGCCCACTCGAGGAGCTGCTCCAGGGGCCAGGTGTTGACGATCCGGTCGACCGGGACGCCGTACCTCGCGGCGCGCTCGCAGCCGTAGTCGAGGAAGTCCAGCTGGCCCGGCGCGTGCGCGTCGGTGGAGAGCGCGAACAGGCACCCGAGCTCGACCGCCAGGGTGAGCAGCTCGCCGGGCGGGTCCTGCCGCTCGGGTCGGGAGTTGATCTCCACCGCCGTCCCGGACTCGGCGCAGGCCTCGAAGACCGCGCGCGCGTCGAACTGGCTGGGCGGCCGGCCCTGCCGCCGCCCGCGCCGCCCGGCGGCCTCCCCGGCCCTGTCGCCCGCCCGCGGCATCACCATCCGCCCGGTGCAGTGGCCGAGCACCGTGGTGAGCGGGTCGCGCACCGCGGCCACCATCCGCCGCGTCATCGCCTCCCGCTCCATCGCCAGCTTGGAGTGGACGGAGGCGACGCGGACGTCGAGACGCGCGAGCAGCTCAGGCTCCTGGTCCAGGGTGCCGTCGTCGAGGATGTCGACCTCGATCCCCCTCAGCAGCCGGAAGCCGTCGCCCAGGTGGGCGTTGACCGCGTCGACCAGGCCGATCTGCCGGCGCAGCCGGGACGCGGTCAGCCCGTTGGCGACCTTGAGGCGGGGCGAGTGGTCGGTCAGCGCGACGTACTCGTGGCCGAGCTCCATCGCGGTCGCCACCATCTCCTCCACGGGGGAGCCGCCGTCGGACCAGTCGGAGTGCGTGTGCAGATCGCCCCGCAGCGCCGCCCGCACCGCCTCGCCCCCGGTCGCCAGCGGCGCGTAGGCCGCCTCCAGCTCGGCCAGCTTGTCGGGCACCCGCCCGGCGCACGCCTGCTCGATCACCGCCGAGGTCGACGGCCCGATCCCGGCGAGCTCCTGCAGCGTGCCGGCGGCCACCCGCCGGCGCACCTCCTCCTCGCCGAGCGGCAGGATCACCTTCGCCGCGTTGCGGTAGGCCTCGACCCGTCGGGTCTCCGCCCGCGTCCGCTCGAGCAGGAAGGCGATCCGGCGCAGGGCGTCGACGGGCTCGACGGCGAGGGGCTGCTGCATAGGCTTCAGGGTATGCCGGACGTCCTCGCCTCCCGCCTCGCCGACCTCGACCCGCTCACGCTCTACGCGCTGCTCCGGCTGCGGGTCGACGTCTTCGTCGTCGAGCAGGAGTGCGCCTACCCGGAGCTGGACGGGATCGACGCGGAGCCGACGGCCGAGCACCTGTGGGTCGAGGCCGACGGGGCGCCGGTCGCCACGCTGCGGACGTACGTGGGCGCCGACGGGGTGCACCACCTCGGCCGGGTCGCCACGCAGGTGGACCACCGGGGACGGGGGTATGCCGCGGCGCTCGTCGCCGAGGCCCTGCGCCGGATCGGCGACGCACCGGTCGAGATCGGCGCCCAGACCTACCTCGAGCAGTGGTACGGCCGCTTCGGCTTCCGGCGCAGCGGGCCCGACTACGTGGAGGACGGCATACCCCACCTGCCGATGAGGCGCACGCCGGGGACCTAGCCGGCAGGCCCTCGGGCGAGCGACGGCATACCGCTCGACAGGCGGGCCGCCCGGCGAGGATGATCGCCTCATGCCCCTGCAGGGCCCCGAGGAGCTGGACGCTCTGGACCGCGGGATCGCGGCGCTGGAGCAGCGCAGAAACGAGCTCGGCGACGACGTCGTCGACACCGCGCTGCGCCCGCTGCTGGAGCGCCGCCGGCGGCTGGTCGCCTCGGGCGAGCGGCGCAAGCTGGTCACCGTGCTGGTCGCCGACCTGGTCGGGTCGACCCCGCTGACCGAGGCGCTGGGGGCGGAGGCGATGAGGGAGGTCATCGGCCGCTACTTCGGGCACTGGCGCGAGGCGGTCCACGAGCAGGGCGGCGAGGTGGAGAAGTTCATCGGGGACGCGGTCGTCGGCGTGTTCGGGATGGGGCAGGCGCGGGAGGACGACCCGCACCGGGCGGTGCGCGCGGCGGTCTCGGTCCGCCCCGCGCTGGCCCGGTTGGCCGACGAGGTGCGGGCGAGGCACGGGCAGGTCATGAGCACCCGCGTGGGGATCGACACGGGGGAGGTCGTGCTCGGGCGCTTCGACGAGTGGGGCGACGGGGACCTGGTCGTCGTCGGCGGCGCCGCCAACGTGGCCGCGCGGCTGCAGACGGCCGCGCCCCCGGACGGCATCCTGCTCTCGGCGGCGACCGCCCGGCACGTGCGCGGGTCCTTCGGGCTGCAGGACCACGGCGAGCTGGAGCTGCGGGGCGTGGACCGGCCGGTGCGCACCTTCCTCGTCCACTCCGCCGCCGGGTCCGGGTTCTGGAGCACCTCGCGGGGCCTGGAGGGGGTGTCCACGAGGACGGTGGGGCGCGAGGCGGAGCTGGCCCGGCTCACGGCGCTCTTCGAGGACACCGTGGCGGAGCGCCGCTCGGCGGTGGTCACCGTCGTCGGGGACGCCGGGCTCGGCAAGACCCGGCTGCTGGCCGACCTCGAGTCGTGGCTGGCCGGCCTGCCGGACCCGGCCTGGCTGCTGCGCGGGCGCGCCGAGCCGGCGCACGAGGGCTCCCCGCACGCGGTGCTGCGCTCGGCGTTCGCGGACCGGTTCGGCATCCGCGACACCGACCCGCCGGACCAGGTGCTGGCGGCCTGGCGGCGGGGGATGGCGGCGATGGCCGCCGGGTCGGTCGAGGGGATCGAGGACGTGGCCGCCTGGCTCGGCTTCCCCGTCGCCGAGGAGGCCGGTGCCGGCCGGGACGTGGACCCCGCGGCTCTCCAGCGCCGGGCCCGGGTGGCGCTCGAGGCCGCCGTCCACGCGATGTGCCGCGAGGCGCCGGTCGTGCTGCTGCTGGAGGACCTGCACTGGGCCGACCGGCCGCTCCTGGACCTGCTGACGGACCTGCAGGCGCGGCCCCGGCCGCTCCCCCTCCTGGTGGTCGCCACGACCAGGCCGCCGCTGCTCGAGGAGCACCCCCACTGGGGCGAGGGCCTGCCCGGCCACCACGAGCTGCGGCTGCGGCCGCTGTCCGGGCGCGACACCGCGCGCCTGGTCGAGGAGGTCCTGCAGCGTGCCGACGAGGTGCCCGACTGGGTGCGCACCCTCGTGGTCGACACCGCCGAGGGCAACCCCTTCTTCGTCGAGGAGGTCCTCGCCTGGCTCGTGGACGTCGGGGCGGTCCGCACGACCGCCGACCGCTGGACCGTCTCGCCGACCCCGGTCCGGCCCGGCACGGTCCCCGGCACCCTGCGCGCGCTGCTCCAGGCGCGGCTCGACGCCGTGCCGTCGCCCGAGCGCGACCTGGTGGACCGGGCCAGCGTGGTCGGCCGGGTCTTCTGGGACGCCGCGGTCGACCACCTCGGCACCGTGAGCGCGGCCGCCCCTGCCGAGGCCTACGACGAGCTGCGCCGCCGCGAGGTCGTCCACCAGCGGCCGACGTCGGCGTTCGCGGACGCCAGGGAGTTCGCCTTCCGGCACGTGCTGCTGCGGGACGTCGCCTACGACGGGCTGCTCACGCCTCACCGGAGGCGGTTCCACGCGCGCGCCGCGGACTGGCTCGCCCGCACCGCGCTCGAGAGCGGTCGTCCCGACGAGCACGCGGGCGCGGTCGCGCACCACCTGGTGGCGGCCGGGGA
>QEUR01000219.1 GCA_003577095.1 Acidobacteriota bacterium | reverse complement strand
CCCGTCGAAGGTGGCCCCGGTCTGGGGGTCGTAGGGCTCGTAGCCGGTCTCCTCGGCGACGATCGTCACGGCACGGCGCACCCGCTCGTGGAAGCCGGCGAGGTCGTCGCGGTCCCAGTAGGGAAAGCTCACCGCGGCCGACCCGTGGAAGAGCTCGACCTGCAGGCCGCTGTCCGTCTCCGAGAGCTCCCCGAAGACGTCGCCGCCGGTCTCCTCGGCCACCCAGGTCTCGACCGGCCCGGTGAGCGCCTCGCGCAGCCGCGCCTCGATCCGTCCGAAGGTGGCCACCCCCTCGGCGAGGGCCGTCTCGTCCTGGAGGTCGTCGTCGGCGGTCTCATCCTCGTCGGCCTCGACGACCTCGGCCCACTCCTGCCCGGGCCGTCGCGGATAGAGAAGGATGTCGTAGCTCATGGGCCCATCCTGCCGGAAAAGGCGATGAGTTCTGTCGGTGCCGCGGGTCACACTGGACCATGAGCATCCTGCCCCCGGTCGGGCGCACCTTCGGCCACCTGCTGGTCAACACCGCCGTCGCCGGCCTGACGACGAGCTTCCTGTGGTTCGCGCTGACCTTCTGGGCCTACCTGGAGACCAGGTCCGTGCTGGCCACCGGCGTCATCGGTGGTGCCTACATGCTCTTCATCTCGGTGAGCAGCATCCTCTTCGGCTCGTTCGTGGACCACCACCGCAAGATCGTGGTGATGCGCGTCTCCACGGTGACCACGCTCGTCCTCTTCGTGGCGGCGGGCCTGTTCTACCGCAGCGTGCCGGGCGCCGACCTCACCGACCTGCGCCAGCCCTGGTTCTGGGTGCTGGCCACGCTCGTGCTGTTGGGCGCGATCGTCGAGCACATGCGCTCCATCGCGCTGTCGACCTGCGTGACGATACTGGTGCCCGACCACGCGCGCGACCGCGCCAACGGCCTGGTCGGGACCACCCAGGGGATCACCTTCATGGCGACCAGCGTGCTGTCCGGCCTCTCCATCGGCTTCCTCGGTATGGGGTGGACGCTCGCGCTGGCGACGGGGCTCGTCGCGGCGGGGCTGGTCCACCTGCTCCTGGTCCGGATGCCGCAGGAGCAGGTGCCGGCCTCCGCGGGCACCGAGGACCACGGTCGGGTCGACCTGCGGGGTTCGCTCGCCGTGATCGGCGCCCAGGCGGGGCTGATGGCGCTCATCCTGTTCTCCACCTTCAACAACTTCGTCGGCGGGGTCTACATGGCGCTGATGGACCCCTACGGCCTGGAGATGTTCGCCGTCGAGGTCTGGGGCCTGGTGATGGGCGTGTCCTCGATCGGGTTCATCGTCGGCGGAGCCATGGTGGCCCGGTTCGGGCTCGGGCCGCGGCCGGTGCGCACCCTGCTGCTCGGCGTCGTGGCGATGGGTGTGCTCGGTTCGCTGTTCACCGTGCGCGAGTGGTGGTGGCTCTACGTCGCGGGGATCTTCGTCTACATGTGCCTCATCCCGGCGGTCGAGGCGGCCGAGCAGACCGTCCTGCAGCGGGTGGTGCCGCTGGAGCGCCAGGGGCGGGTCTTCGGCTTCGCGATGGCCGTGGAGACCGCGGCGGCGCCGCTGACCGCCTTCCTCGTGGCGCCGGTGGCCGACCGGTGGATCATCCCCTTCGCCAGGTCCGTCGAGGGCCAGCGGGTGCTGGAGCCGCTGCTCGGGGTCGGCACGCCCGTGTCCCGGGGCATCGCCCTGGTCTTCCTGGTGGCCGGCCTCGTCATGGCCCTCGTCGCCCTGCTGGCGCTGGCCAGCCCGGCCTACCGGGCCCTGGCGGCCACCTACGAGCGGGCGGCCCCCGTCGACGACACCCTGCCGGAGGGGCAGGGGCAGGACCTGCGAGCGGTTCCCGGCCAGGCGGTGGCCTCGGCCTCGGCGGCCGCGGCGCTGGCCGGCAGCACCGCCGAACCCGGTGGGTGGGCCGAGCCGCCCGGGGAGGACGAGGCCGAGAGCTAGAGCGAGCGGCTCCCTTCTCCTGACCCCCGGGTCAGCGGTGCCGCGGGATCGCCCGGAGCAGGCCGGGGGTGGCGGCGTCCACGTGGTCGGCGAACTCCTCGTGCGTGTTGACGTACTGCTTCACGTAGGGGCACACCGCGACGATCCGCAGCCCCTCGTCGACCGTCCGGCGCAGGGCGGTGCCGACGACCTCGCCCGCCAGGCCCTGGCCGGCGTGCTCCTCGGCGATCTCGGTGTGCTGGAAGATGCGCCGCCCGTCGTGGTCGACGAACTGCGTGAACCCCGCGACCTGCCCGTCCACGGTGATCTCGAACCGGTCGGGACCGGTCCGCCTGCTGACCCTGGTCTCCATACGGCCACTCTGGCACGGGCCAGCACGGGCTGCAGCACCTGCGACCTCGCCGCACCTGCGATGATCGGGACATGGCTGAGCGCAACGTCCTCGGCGGCGAGCTGCAGGAGTGCGGGACCGACCCGGTGACCGGCTTCACCCGCTCAGGGCGCTGCGAGGTCACTGCCGAGGACGTCGGCAACCACGGCGTGTGCGCCGTCGTCACCGCAGACTTCCTGGCGCACCAGCGCGAGCTGGGCAACGACCTGGTCACGCCACGGCCCGAGTGGCACTTCCCCGGCCTGCGCCCCGGTGACAGGTGGTGCGTGGTCGCGCTGCGCTGGCTGCAGTCGGCGCAGGCCGGCCGCGGCGCCCCGGTGGTGCTGGCGAGCACCCACGAGGCGGTCCTGCAGGTGGTCCCGCTGGCGCTCCTGCGAAGGTATGCCGTGGACGTCCCCGACGACCTGTCGGGCCTGGAGGGGTGATGGGCCCGGCGTCCGCTCCGCTTGCCTGGCTCCCCGCGGCGGGGCACGGTTGAAGGATGAGCCAGCACCCGGACCCGGACGAACCGGTCACCTACAGCGAGGACATCGACGACCTGGACCTCGACGCGGAGCAGCGCGCCCGCGCGGAGGTGGACCTCGACCAGCCCGACTCCGTCGACGACGTGCCCTGGAGCCCGCCCGAGCAGCGGCCGATGGGCGCCGAGATGCTCGAGCTCGACGTGGACGTCGAGGAGACGATCGACCAGCGGATCCACCAGGAGGAACCGGAGGAGGGGACCGCCTACGGCGCGCCGGAGTCCGGCGCCGAGGCCCGTCGGGAGGCCGGGGAGGTCGACATGCTGGGCGGCGACGACCCGGACGCGATCCCGGCGGAGCGCGACGTGCTCGACGGCCCGGAGTGAGCGCACCGCTCGTCACCGTGCTCGGCGGCACCGGCCACATGGGGGCGGCCGTGGCCGGGCGGCTCGAGGATCGCGGTGCCCAGGTCCGTCGTGCCGCCCGCTCCACGGGGGTGGACGCCGGCACCGGCGCGGGGCTCGCGGAGGCGCTGGCCGGCGCGGACGTCGTGGTCGACTGCCTCAACGTGCCCACCCAGTCGCGCCGAGCCGTCTCCTTCTTCTCGGGCGCCGCGGCGAAGGTCGCCCGCGCCGCCGAGGCCGCGGGCGTCGGGCACGTCGTGGTCCTCTCCATCGTCAACGTCGCCGATCCGCTCCCCCGGCGGCTGACCGGCTACTACGCGGGCAAGGCGGCGCAGGAGGCGGTCTACGCCGGCGCACGGGTGCCGGTCAGCCTGGTGCGCACCACCGCGTGGTTCACGCTCGCCCGGATGTTCCTCGAGATGGGCCGGGTCGGCCCGGTGCGCCTCGTCCCGTCGCTGCAGCTGCAGCCCGTCCATCCGGACGCGGTCGCGGACCTGCTCGCCGAGGTGGCGCTCGGCGAGCCGCCGCAGGAGCGTCGCCTCCTCCAGCTGGCCGGGCCCGAGGTGATCTCCTCCGGCGCCATGGCCGCCTCCCTGGCCGAGACGGACGTGGTCCCCGGCCGGGTGGTGCCCCTCCCGGTGCCCGGTGCGCCGGGGCGGTCGCTGCTGCCGCACGCCGACCAGCAGGTCGCGACCGACGCGCGGACGTTCTCCGCGTGGCTCGAGGACCGGCGCGGCCCGAGCTGAGGGCCAGGGCCGCGAGGCCCTCCTGCTCCCGGGTGAGCTGCACCGCATACCCTCGCGGGGTGCTGCGTGTCGCCTCCCTGAACATCAACGGTGTGCGGGCCTCCCACCGCCGGGGCTTCGGCGACTGGCTGGCGACGCGCGGGTGCGACGTGGTCACCCTGCAGGAGGTGCGCGCGCCGGTGGCGGCGCTGCCCGAGGACGCCTTCGGCGACTACCACGTGGTCTACGAGCCGGGGCAGATCCCCGGGCGCAACGGGGTCGCGGTGCTGACCCGCGAGGCACCGGTCGCGGTGCGCCCCTGGGACGCCGAGGTGCTGGTGCGGGCCCCGGGCGAGGATCACCTGCACACCGAGCCGGCCGTCGACGACCTCCCGCTCGCGCGCGGCCTGGGCAGGCACGCGCACGAGGGGCGCTACGTGGAGGTGGACCTGGCCGAGGCCCCGGTCACCGTCGCCAGCCTGTACCTGCCCAAGGGCGGGCTGCCCGCGCACCTGCAGGTGCCGGGACGGATGCGCGAGGAACCCGACGGTGGTGCCCGCTACGAGCGGAAGATGCGCTTCATGGCCGCCTTCGCCAGGCAGCTGGCGAGGACGCGGCGGGCCGCGGCCGCGCGGGGGCGGGAGTTCCTGCTCACCGGCGACCTCAACGTCGCCCACACCCGGCTGGACGTGGCGGCGTGGCGGCGCAGCCAGCGCGCCGAGGGCTTCCTGCCCGAGGAGCGGGAGTGGATCGGCGCGCAGCTCTCGCCGCGCACTCTCGTCGACGTGGTGCGCTCGCTGCACCCCGGCGTGGAGGGCCCCTACTCCTGGTGGTCGTGGCTGGGGCGGGCCTACGAGCGGGACGCCGGGTGGCGGATCGACTACCACCTGGCGACGCCGCGGCTGGCACGCACTGCGGTGTCGGCCGTGGTGGACCGGGAGCACCGGGGCGTGCGCCTGTCGGACCACGCTCCCGTGGTCGTCGACTACGCGGTCGGGGCGCTGACCCGCTGAGGCGGGATCGTGTCCAAACTCACCTGCACCTCCGTGGGTGCAACGACTAATCTCGGGCGCGGAGGAACGAGAGGGGATCGCGTGGACGAGGCAGTGCTGACCGTCGAGGGCCTGGTCAAGCGGTTCGGACCCGTGCTCGCCGTCGACGACGTCTCCTTCCGGATCGCGCCGGGGGAGACCGTCGGGCTGCTCGGGCCCAACGGCGCCGGCAAGACCACCACGATCTCGATGGTCGCCGGCCTGCTCACCCCCGACGCGGGCACGGTCACCGTGGCCGGCGTACCGGTCGGGCGCTCGCCCGTGGAGGCCAAGCGGCACCTCGGGCTGGTGCCGCAGGACCTCGCGATCTACCCCGACCTGTCCGCCCGCGCGAACCTGCACTACTTCGGACGACTCCAGGGGCTGTCCGGACGCGCGCTGCAGGAGCGCACCGGGCAGGTGCTCGAGCTCATCGGGCTGGCCGACCGAGCCAAGGAGCCCAGCAAGAAGTTCTCCGGCGGCATGAAGCGCCGGCTC
>QEUR01000218.1 GCA_003577095.1 Acidobacteriota bacterium | reverse complement strand
CGGCCACCGGCCCGTCCCGCCGGTGCTGGCCGCCGCGCTGGGTGCGGCCGCCGGCCTCGTCGGCGCCGCCGACCTGGCCCGCACCGCGTAGCCGGGGGTGCACGCCGGACCGCCGGGACCCGTGCGCGAGGATGTGACCATGCCGCACACCCCCGAGCACCGCCCCCTGCGCGTGGCCAGCTACAACCTGCGCGGGCTCAAGGACGACGGCGACGTCGCCGCGCAGGTGGTCCGGAAGATCGACCCCGACGTGCTCCTCCTGCAGGAGGTGCCCCGCTACCCGGGCTCCAGCTACGCCATCGCCGCCTTCGCCCGCAGGGCGGGAATGTTCTGGTCCGGCCGCACCCGGCTGGTCAGCGGGACGAGCCTGATGACCAGCCTGCGGGTGATCTCCAGCGACTCCCGCGACCGGCGCCTGCGCGTCGGCCTGCGCGAGAACCCGCGCAGCTACACCGTCGCCACCGTCTCCTTCCCCGGCGGACCGGACGTGACCGTCGTCTCCGTGCACCTCTCCCTCGTCGGTGAGCAGCGCGTGGAGCACGTGGGCACCCTGCTGGGCGAGCTCGCCGAGGACGTGGCCGCCGACGGCGCCCCGCTCGTGCTGGGCGGCGACCTCAACGAGGACCAGAGCGGTCCGGCCTGGGGGGTCGTCGCCGCGCAGCTCGAGGAGGTCACCGAGGACCGTCCCACCTTCCCGGCGGCCCGCCCCCAGCACCGCCTGGACGCCGTCTTCTCGCGCGGTCACCACGCCGCGACGCCCGGGGACCCCGCGCTGCTCGACGGTATGCCGCTCGCCGCCGCGACCGACCACCTCCCGGTCTGGGTGGACCTCACCTTCTGAGAGGGATCCCGCGCCGCCTCAGACCCGGGCGCCCCAGTCGCCGTCGTGACGGCGGCGGCGCGGCTGCCGCAGCACCAGCAGCACGAACCCGACGAGCGTCAGCAGCGCGCCGACACCGGTCCAGGCGCGCGGGAGCACGGGCAGCACTGCGGAGAGGAAGATCAGCAGGGGCCCCACGACGAGGCCGACGAGGATCGCCCAGAAGTGCAGGTCGCCCGCGGGCAGCGGGTCGGGCCGGGGCGGGACGAAGTGGTCGTCCTCCTCCGGCGGCTCGTAGGAGCGGTGGTCGGTCGCCATGCCCTCCGGCGTGCCGGGGCCGAGGTGGCGCGGGCGCTCCTCGGACGGCGGGTCCGGGCGCAGCTCCTGGTCCAGCCCGGCGACGATCTCGCGGAAGCGGCGCTCGACCTCCTCGGGGTCGCCCCCGGCCCCCTCGCCCCGCGGCTGCGGCCCGCTCACCGGGACCACCGCGGGAAGGGGGCGCGCACGGCATACCCCCACCTCGCGGCGGAGGGCTCGACGGCGCGGTACGGGTGCACGCCGCCATCCTCGCACGCGAGCCTGGACCGGGGCCCCGGCGCGGTAGAGTCGGCGCCTGAGGTCCGCCCGACGAAGGAGCTGCCCGGTGATCTACTGGATACTCAAGCACTTCGTCGTCGGCCCGCCGGTGCGGCTGATCTTCCGTCCGTGGATCCACGGCAAGGAGAACATCCCGGACGAGGGTCCCGCCATCCTGGCCAGCAACCACCTGTCCTTCTCCGACTCGATCTTCCTGCCGCTGATGGTCGACCGGCGCATCACCTTCCCGGCCAAGCAGGAGTACTTCGTCGGCACCGGCATCAAGGGCTGGCTGAGCCGCACCTTCTTCACCGTCACCGGGCAGATCCCGATCGACCGCTCCGGCGGGCAGGCCGCGCGCAAGGCGCTCGAGGCGGGCCTGGAGGTGCTGCGCCGCGGCGAGCTGTTCGGCATCTACCCCGAGGGCACGCGCTCGCCGGACGGCCGGCTCTACCGGGGCAAGACCGGTATGGCGCGGCTCGCCCTCGCCGCGGACGTCCCGATCGTCCCGTGCGCGATGATCGACACCGACAAGGCGCAGCCGACCGGCCAGAAGATCCCCAACGTGGTCCGGGTCGGCGTGCGCGTCGGCCGGCCGATCCACCACCCGGAGCTGGCCGGCCGCACCGAGGACCACGAGGCGCTGCGGATGGTCACCGACGAGGTGATGCGCGAGCTGCAGCGGCTCTCCGGGCAGGAGTACGTCGACGAGTACGCCGCCTCGGTGAAGAAGCGCCTGGCCGAGCGGGCCCGCGAGGGGCTGGCCGGCGCCGCGGAGCGGGCCCGGGAGGACCTCGACCGCGCCCGCGAGGGGATCGTCGACGCCGCCGGTCGCGCCCGCGAGGGGCTGGCCGCCCGGCGGCACCGCCACGACGCCGAGCGTCGGCCCGAGGAGCAGGCCGAGGACGCGGACCCGCGGCAGGGCCCGGACCGCACCGCCTGACGCGGGGTCGGGAGCCCGTCAGGGGCGCCCTATCATGGCCGGGTGAGCACCGACACCACCGGCGTCGCGCCGGGGACCACCGCGATCGACTGGCCCGACCTGCCGGCCGCGCAGCAGCCGACGTGGGAGGACCCGGCCGAGCTGGCCGAGGTGCTCGCGGTCCTCGCCACCTACCCGCCGCTGGTGTTCGCCGGCGAGTGCGACGCGCTGCGCCACCGGATGGCCGCGGTCGCCGCCGGGCGGGCCTTCACCCTGCAGGGCGGCGACTGCGCCGAGACCATCGCCGACGTGACCGGCCCCAACATCCGCGACCGGCTCAAGACGATCCTGCAGATGGCGGTCGTGCTCACCTACGGCGCCGGTATGCCGATCGTCAAGGTCGGGCGGATGGCCGGCCAGTTCGCCAAGCCGCGCAGCTCGGACACCGAGACCCGCGACGGCGTGACGCTGCCCTCCTACCGCGGCGACATGGTCAACGGCTTCGAGTTCACCCCGGAGGCCCGGCGGCACGACCCGTCCCGGCTGCTGCGCGCCTACCACGCCAGCGCCTCGACGCTCAACCTCGTGCGCGGCTTCACCGGCGGCGGACTGGCCGACCTGCGCAGCGTCCACTCGTGGAACAAGGGCTTCATCCAGGGCCCCGCGCAGAAGCGCTACGAGCAGATGGCCGGCCAGATCGACCGGGCGGTGCGCTTCCTGGAGGCCTCCGGCGTGGCGGACACCGAGGAGCTGCGCCGGGTGGAGTTCTACTCGGCCCACGAGGCGCTGGTGCTCGACTACGAGCGGCCGATGGTCCGCCGCGACCACCGCACCGGGCTGCTCTACGACACCTCCGGCCACTTCGTGTGGGTGGGGGAGCGGACCCGCGACCTGGACGGTGCGCACCTGGACTTCGTCTCCCGCGTGCGCAACCCGGTCGGGGTCAAGCTCGGGCCCGGCGCCGACCGCGACACCGTGCTGCGGATCATGGACAAGGTCGACCCGCACCGCGAGCCCGGCCGGCTCACCTTCATCACCCGGATGGGCGCCTCGACGATCCGCGACAAGCTCCCCGCGCTGCTCACCTCCCTCGGCGAGGAGGCGGCGCGCGTCAGCTGGGTCTGCGACCCCATGCACGGCAACACCTTCACCTCGCCCAGCGGCCACAAGACCCGCAGCTTCGAGGACGTCGTGGACGAGGTGCGCGGCTTCTTCGCCGCCCACGCCGAGGCCGGCACCCACCCCGGCGGCATCCACGTCGAGCTCACCGGCAACGACGTGACCGAGTGCGTCGGCGGCGTCAACCCGGTCGACCTGGGTGACCTGGGCCTGCGCTACGAGACGCTGTGCGACCCGCGGCTCAACCACCAGCAGAGCCTGGAGCTGGCCTTCGTCGTCGCCGAGATGCTCGAGGAGGCGGGCCGCTAGATGGTGCCCCCGCCCGTCGTGGCCGACCTGCGCTCGGACACGATCACCCGCCCGACCGCAGCCATGCGCGCCGCGATGGTGGACGCCGCGGTCGGCGACGACGTCTACGGCGAGGACCCCACGGTCGCCGAGCTCGAGGAGCGGGTGGCGGCGCTGCTGGGCCACGAGGCCGCGCTGTTCATGCCGACCGGCTCGATGGCCAACCAGGTCGGGCTGCGCCTGCACGCCGGACCCGGCCAGGAGATCGTCACCGACCACCTCGCCCACGTGCTGCGCGCCGAGCTCGGCGCGGCAGCGGCATACTCGGGCATCACCACCCGCAGCTGGGTCGCCGACCGCGGCCTGCTCGACGTCGACACCGCGCTGGAGGTCATGGTCGCCGACGGCGGCCCCTACCAGGTCAGCACCGCCTGCGTCGTGGTCGAGAACACCCACAACTTCGGCGGCGGCACCGTCCAGCCGCTGGCGGACATGCGCCGGCTGCGCGAGGCCACCGCCGCGGCCGGTGTCGGGGTCCACCTCGACGGCGCCCGCCTGTGGAACGCGCACGTGGCCACCGGGGTGCCCCTGGCCGACTACGGCGCCTGCGCCGACACCGTGTCGGTGTGCCTGAGCAAGGGCCTGGGCGCGCCGGTCGGCTCGCTGCTCGCCTCCTCCGCCGCGCGCGTCGCGGAGGCGAGGGTATGGCGCAAGCGTCTCGGCGGCGGCATGCGCCAGGTGGGCATCCTGGCCGCCGCCGGCCTGCACGCCCTCGACCACCACGTGGAGCGGCTCGCCGAGGACCACGCCCGGGCGCGGCGGCTCGCGGCCGGACTGCGCGGCGCCCCCGGAGTGGCCGTGGCCGAGCCCGACACCAACATCGTCATCGCCGAACTGGCCCCGCCGCTCGATCCGGGGGCGGTGCTCGCCGCGCTCGAGGCGCGCGGCGTGCGCATGGTGGGCTTCGGGGCGGGCCGGATCCGCGCCATCTGCCACCTCGACGTGGACGACGCGGGGGTCGGGCGGGCCGTCGAGGCCTTCGCGGAGGCCGTGGCCGAGGTCTCCGGGACCCGGAACTGAGGCGCGCGGTCCCCGGCGGTGGACCCCCGTGGGGGGCCGTGCTACGTTCCCGCGCGCTCTTTCGGCACGGCTCTCCCGCCCGGCGGAAGGATCCAGCTTGAGCGACACCCGCTCCTCCGGCCACGGAGGCACGCTGTACCTGGTGGCCACGCCCATCGGCAACCTCGAGGACGTCACGGCGCGGGCGCTGCGCGTGCTGCGCGAAGCCGACCTGGTGGCCGCCGAGGACACCCGGCACACGCGCCGGCTGCTGGAGCATTTCGGGATCACCGCGAAGCTGGTCAGCCTGTTCGAGCACAACGAGCGCTCGCGCAGCGGGATGCTGGTCGGGAGGCTGCGCGAGGGGGCGTCGGTGGCGATCGTCACCGACGCGGGTTCGCCGGGCATCGCCGACCCGGGGTACCCGGTCGTGCGGGCCGCGGTGGCGGAGGGGTTCCGGGTCGAGAGCGTCCCGGGACCGAGCGCGGTGATCGCCGCGCTGCAGGTCAGCGGGCTGCCGACGGACGCGTTCGCGTTCGTGGGCTTCCTGCCGGTGAAGCCGGGAGCGCGGCGCCGCGCGCTCGAGGAACTGCACGAACGGCGCGAGACGATCGTGGCATTCGAATCGCCGCACCGCATCGAACGCTGCCTCGCCGACCTCGAGGAGGTCTGGGGCGAGCGCCCGATGGCGCTGGTGCGGGAGCTGACGAAGGTGCACGAGCAGGTGCTGCGCGGCAGCGCGCGCGAGGTCCGCGCGGCGCT
>QEUR01000217.1 GCA_003577095.1 Acidobacteriota bacterium | reverse complement strand
CGTGCAGGGTGGCCGGACGGCCGCCGTCCTCCCGCGCCGGACCGGGTCAGGTGAGCCTGGCCTGGCTGGACCCTGTCTACGACGTGGGGTAGGAAGGAAGCATGGGCAAGGTCGTGTCGGTCCTGCGCCAGCACCCGGCGGTGGTGCTGGCGCTCGGCGTGCTCGCCCTCGTCCTCGGGCTCCTGCTGGCCGACCGGGGGACCGCCGCGCAGTGGATCGGGACAGGGTTCGTGGTGCTGGTCGTCCTGCGCACCGGCGTCGACATGGTCCGCGACGTGCTGCGCGGGCACTACGGGCTGGACATCCTGGCGGTGGTCGCGATGGTCGCCACCATCTCGGTCGGGGAGTACGTCGCCGCCCTCATCGTCGTCGTCATGCTCACCGGCGGGGAGGCGCTGGAGGAGTATGCGGCCGCGCGGGCCCGCGCCGAGCTCACCTCGCTCCTCGCCCGGGCGCCGCAGGTGGCCCACCTCGTCGTCGACGGAGAGGACCGGGCCGACGGCGAGCCGCAGGTGCGCGACCTGTCGGTGGACGAGGTCCGCCCGGGTGACCTGCTGATGGTGCGCCCCGGCGAGGTCGTCCCCGTGGACGGGGAGCTGGTGGGGCAGGAGGGGACCTTCGACGAGTCCTCGCTCACCGGCGAGAGCCTGCCGGTGACCCGGGCGGCAGGGGACCGCGTGCTCAGCGGCGCGGTCAACGGCCACCGCGCCGTGCTCGTGCGCGCCGAGGCGTCCGCCGCCGACTCGCAGTACCAGCGGATCCTGCGCCTCGTCGAGGCCGCCGAGGACTCCAGGGCGCCGACGGTGAGGGTCGCCGACCGCTTCGCGGTGCCGTTCACCCTCGTGTCGCTGCTCATCGCGGGCGTGGCCTGGTGGGCCTCCGGGGACCCGGTGCGCTTCGCGGAGGTGCTGGTGCTGGCGACCCCGTGCCCGCTGCTCATCGCCGCTCCCGTGGCCTTCCTCGGCGGCACGAGCACGGCCGCCCGCTCCGGGATCATCGTCAAGGGCGGCGCCACCCTCGAGGCGCTCGCCCGGGCCCGCTCGGTCGCCTTCGACAAGACCGGCACCCTCACCATCGGCCGCCCGACGCTGGCCCGGGTCGAGGCCGCCCCGGGCCACGACCCGGACGAGGTGCTCCGGCTGGCGGCCTCGGCCGAGCAGTTCTCCTCGCACGTCCTGGCCGACGGCGTGATGCGCGCCGCCCGCGAGCGCGGGCTGCGGCTCGCCGACGGCAGCGCCGCCGAGGAGCGCGCCACCCACGGCGTGCTCGCCACCGTGGACGGCCGCCGGGTGGTGGTCGGCAAGCTGGCCCTCGTCCGCGAGACCGACCCCGCCGCGCACCCTGCCGAGCTGGAGCCGGGGGAGACGGCCGTCTCGGTCGCGGTCGACGGCCGCTTCGCCGGTAGCCTGGTGCTGCTCGACCCGCTGCGGCCCAACGCCGCGGCGACCGTCGACGTGCTGCGGGAGCTCGGCGCCGCCGAGGTCGTCATGCTCACCGGGGACCAGGAGGCGACGGCGCGGCCGCTCGCCCGGGAGGCCGGTGTCGACCGCGTCGAGGCGGGGCTGCTGCCCGAGGACAAGGTGCGCCTCGTCGCGGCGATGGAGCACCGGCCGGTGATCATGGTCGGCGACGGTGTCAACGACGCTCCCGTGCTGGCCGCCGCCGACGTCGGCGTCGCGATGGGCGCGCGCGGCTCGACCGCCGCGAGCGAGGCGGCCGACGTGGTCATCACCCGTGACGACATCGGCAAGGTCGTGCAGGCGGTGGACATCGGCCGGCACACCTACCGGGTGGCGCTGCGCGCCATCTGGCTCGGCGTCGCGCTCAGCCTGGGGCTGATGGTGGTGGCGGCCTTCGGCCACATCCCCGCCGTCGCCGGGGCGCTGACCCAGGAGCTGGTCGACCTGGCCGCGATCCTCTACGCGCTGCTCGCGCTGCGGCCGGGCGTCCGGCACCCGGAGGTGCTCGAGGGCGCCGGGGCGGAGCAGCGGGTCCCCGTCCGGGCCTGACGGCGGGCAGGCGCCGGCCCCGTCAGCGCAGGTGCTCGGCGAGGAAGTCCAGCGTCCGGTCCCACCAGGGCTCCACCGGCTCGCCGTGGAAGACGTGCTCCGAGCCGGCCGAGACCTCCAGGTCGCTCCGGGCGCCCGCGGCGAGGGCGGCCTCGTGCAGCCGCACCGACTGCTCGACCGGCACCAGCGTGTCGGCGTCCCCGTGCAGGAGCAGCATCGGTGGCGAGTCCGCGGTCACCAGGTGAACCGGCGAGAGCCGCCTGGCCAGCTCCTCCCGCTCGTAGACCGAGGTGTCCGGCCACAGCATCGCCACCAGCGAGGGGTCGACGGTCAGGTCGTAGGGGCCGTACCAGCCCACCAGGGCGGTGACGTCCACCGGTCCGCTGCCGACGCCGGTCGCGCCCAGCAGCCACTGGTCGGGCTGCGCGTGTCCGGCCGCCAGCGCGACGACCGCGGCCAGGTGCGCGCCGGCCGACTCGCCCCAGAGCGCGAGGCGCGAGGCGTCGACGCCCAGGGTGTCGGCATACCAGCGCAGGTAGCGGACGGCGGCGACGACGTCGTGGACGGGTCCGGGGAGCCGGGACTCGGCCAGCAGCCGGTAGTCGACCGTGGTGACGGCGAGCCCCGCGTCGACCAGCCGCTGGAACAGGCGCTGCTGGCCCCACTGCAGCGGCACGAGGCGCCGGTCGCCCTCGCGCCAGCCGCCGCCGTGCACCCACAGGACGACCGGTGGCCGCTCGACCGCCACCGGCACGTGCAGGTCGAGGACCATCGGGCGGTAGCCGTCGACCATCGCGTAGGTCAGGCCGGTCCAGGTGCGCGCGCCGGCGAGCGGCGGGTGGTCCAGCGGCGGGTAGTAGGTCCGGGGCTCCCAGGGGCCGTCCTCGACGGGCGGGCGCAGGTCGCGGACGTCCATCAGTCCTCGCTCTCGGGGTCGGTGGGCGGCGGGGCGGTGGTGCCGTCGTCGTCCATCCTGCCCGGTCCGGCGGCGGCCCCGCCGGCACCGGCCAGCCGCCGGCGCAGGCCGCTAGCGCGCACGACCCGGCGCCGGACGGCTGCGCGGACCACCTCCTCGGCGGCCACCACCCGGACCTTGTCCTGGGCCCGGGTGACGGCGGTGTAGAAGAGCTCACGCGTCAGCAGCGGGCTGTCGGCGGCGGGCAGCAGCACGGTGACCTCCCGGGCCTGGCTGCCCTGCGCCTTGTGGATCGTCATCGCGTGCATCGTCTCCACCTCGCCGAGCCGCCCGGGAGCGAAGCGCTGCACCCCGGAGGGGCCCTCGATGACGGCCATCCGCACCGGCGTCCCGTCCGGGGTCTGGGAGGCGACGACCACGCCGGTGTCGCCGTTGAGGACGCCGTTGGCGTAGTCGTTGGCGGTGACGAGCAGCGGCCGGCCGACGTACATCGGGTCGTAGAAGGTCAGGCCGGTCTCCTCGCCGAGCCAGGTCTCGGTCAGCCGGTTCCAGGTGCGCACGCCCTGGGGGCCCTCGCGGTGTGCGCACAGCAGCCGGTGCCGGCCGAGCGCCTCGGTCGCGCGGTCCGCCTCGCCGCGGCGCGCCGCCTCCAGGACGGCCCGGGCGTGCCGGGTCACCAGGGGGCGCAGGTATGCCGTGGGGTCCTCATCGGTGACCCACTCCACCTCCCCGCTCCCGGCCGAGAGGGCGGCGACCACGCCCTCGGCGTCGCCGACGCGCAGCGCCTCGGCCAGGGCGCCGATCGTCTCGCCGAAGCGGTGCACGGTGCGCAGGCGGGCCAGCGCCAGCAGAGGACCGCCGCCGCCGGCGTGCTCCGCCCCGGCGACCAGGTCGGCGAGCACCGCCCCGGCGTCGACTGAGACCAGCTGGTCGGCGTCGCCGACGAGGATGAGCCGGGCGCCGGGCCGCAGCGCCTCGAGCAGCCGGGCCATCTGCGTCAGCGACACCATCGACGCCTCGTCGACGAGCACCACGTCGTGGGAGAGCCGGTTGCTGCGGTCGTGCCGGAAGCGGGTGCGGCTGTCGGGCCGCCAGCCCAGCAGCCGGTGCAGCGTCATCGCCTCGACGTCGGCCAGGGGTTCGACCACCGCCCGCACGGCCGGGTCGGGCGTCCGCCCGAGGATCCCTGACAGGGCGTCCGAGACGGCCGCCTTGACCCGCGCGGCGGCCTTGCCGGTCGGGGCCGCCAGCCCGACGCGCAGCGGGCGGTCGCCGGCGGCCGCCGCCTGCTCGGCCAGCAGGGCGAGGACCCCGGCGACGGTCGTCGTCTTCCCGGTGCCCGGGCCGCCGGTGAGGACGGCGGTGCGTGAGCGGGCGAGCACCTCCGCGGCCGCCCGCTGCTCGGCATACCCGTCGCCGGGGAAGACCCGCTCGAGCCCGGCGGCGAGCACGCGCTCGTCGACCGGGAGCGGCCCGAGCGCCGCGCGGGCGCGCAGGTCGTCGACGACCTGGACCTCCTGGTGGTGGTAGCGCTGCAGGTAGACCAGGCCATGGTCCACGACGACCGCGCCCTGGGACGCGAGCTTGCTGGCCTCGACCCGTCCGGTCCAGTCCTCGGCGTGCGGCCACGGCAGGTCGGCGAGCTCGCCGCTCTCGGGTGCGAGCGTCGACAGGTCGACGGCGACCGAGCCGGAGCGCACCGCGCGTGAGGCGAGGGCGGCGGCGAGCACCGCCGCCTCGTCCTGCTCGCGGGTGACGCGGGCCAGCGTCCGGGCGATGTGCACGTCGGCGGCGGTCAGGACGCCCGCGCGGTTGAACTCGCCGAGGGCTCCACGGGCGGTCAGCGCCAGCCGCCGGTCGTGCTCGCCGACCGGCTCGAACGTCTCGAGGATGGTCATCGCTCGCCGTCCCCTCCGGCGTCCCGGCCGTCGAGCAGGTCGGAGACGGCGGTGACGAGGGCGACCGGCGGCTTCCACGAGAACACGCCGCACGGGTGCCCGTCGACGACCGGGATGTCGGCGCCGCACATGCCGCGCACGTAGAGGTAGAGCACGCCGCCGAGGTGCCGCGCGGGGTCGTAGCCGGGCAGCCGCCAGCGCAGGAAGCGGTGCGCGACGACGGCGTAGAGCAGCGCCTGCAGCGGGTAGGACGAGTGCCCCATCGCCTCGTCGAGCATCTCCGGCCGGTAGTCGGCGGCGGTCAGCGGCTCCTCGGGCCGGCCCAGCCAGTTGGTCTTGTAGTCGACGACCAGGTAGCGCCCGCCGGTGCGCAGCACGACGTCGACCGAGCCGGTCAGGTAGCCGCGCAGCTCCTGCGCCGCGAGCTCGGGGTTCTGCTCGAGCACGTCCGCCCAGGCGCGCACCGGGTCGCGGGCGGGCAGGTGGGCGCGGAGCAGGGGGACGAGGTCCCCGAGCACGGCGGAGGAGGTATGCCGTCTCAGGTCGCCCCCGCCGAGGGGCAGCTCGAAGTCCAGCTCGCACAGGCGGTCGGTGCGGCCGATGTCGCGGAGCGTCGCGTCGCCGGCCAGCGGCCCCAGCGGTGTGTCGCAGACGGCGACGAGCGCATCGGCCAGCACCTCGGCGTCGAGGTCGACCGGCCACTGGACGCGCTGCTCGGCGATGTGGACGAGCAGCTCGG
>QEUR01000216.1 GCA_003577095.1 Acidobacteriota bacterium | reverse complement strand
GCCGGCCCTCCTCCAGCAGCTGCTCGGCACGGTGCCGGCCGGTGCGGATCAGGGCGGTCTCGCCGGCGGCCAGGAGGAAGGCGACGACCGTGGTGGCGACCGCGAGCAGGACCAGTGCCGTCATGCCCTGCCGGCCTCCGGTGCGGCGGTGGTGCTCCTCCCCCGGTCGGCGAGGAAGGTGAGCAGCAGCGTGCGCTGCAGGTCGAACATCTCCCGCTCCTCGGCCGGCTCGGCGTGGTCGAACCCGAGCAGGTGCAGGATGCCGTGGGTGGTGAGCAGCAGCAGCTCGTCCCCGACGGCGTGGCCGGCGGCTGCCGCCTGCCGTCGCGCGACGGGAGGGCAGAGCACGACGTCCCCGAGGACTCCCTCCAGCGGCTCCTCGTTCGCCCGGCCGGGGCGCAGCTCGTCCATCGGGAAGCTCATCACGTCGGTCGGGCCGGGCAGGTCCATCCAGCGCTCGTGCAGCGCGGTCATCGCCGCCTCGTCGACGAGGGTGATCGTCAGCTCCGCGAGCGGGTGGACGCGCAGCTCCTGCAGCACGTGCCGGGCCAGGTCCACCAGCTCCTGCTCCGGCACCGGCGAGGGGACCTCGCCGGACTCGTTGAGGACCTCGACGCTCACGCCGGGCCCCGCCGTCCGCCGCGACGGGCGTCGTAGCGGCCGTAGGCGTCGACGATCTCGCTGACCAGCCGGTGCCGCACGACGTCCTGGCTGGTCAGCTCGGCGAAGTGGATGTCCTCCACGCCGTCGAGGATCTCCCGCACCACGTTGAGGCCCGAGCGGGTCCCCCCGGGCAGGTCCACCTGGGTGGTGTCGCCGGTGACCACCATCTTGGAGGCGAAGCCCAGGCGGGTGAGGAACATCTTCATCTGCTCGGGCGAGGTGTTCTGCGCCTCGTCCAGGATGATGAAGGCCGAGTTGAGGCTGCGGCCCCGCATGAAGGCCAGCGGGGCGACCTCGATGGTGCCCGCCGCCATCAGGCGCGGGATGGAGTCCGGGTCGACCATGTCGTGCAGCGCGTCGTAGAGCGGCCGCAGGTAGGGGTCGATCTTGTCGGTGAGGGTACCGGGCAGGAAGCCGAGCTTCTCCCCCGCCTCCACCGCGGGCCGGGTGAGGATGATCCTGTTGACCTCCTTGGCCTGCAGGGCGGCCACGGCCTTGGCCATCGCCAGGTAGGTCTTGCCCGTCCCCGCCGGGCCCAGGCCGAAGACGATCGTGTGGCGGTCGATGGCGTCGACGTAGTGCTTCTGGTTGAGGGTCTTGGGGCGGATCGTCCGGCCGCGGCTGGAGACGATGTTCATCGTCAGCACGTCCGCGGGGCGCTCGGAGGTGGAGGCGCGCAGCATACCGATCGAGCGCTCGACCGCCTCCCGGTTGAGCGGCTGGCCCGCGCCGGTCACCTCGAGCAGCTCATCGACGAGCCGTTCGACCAGGGCCATCTCCCCGGAGTCGCCCGCCAGGCGGAACTCGTTGCCGCGCACGTGCACGTCGACCTTGGGGAATGCCCGCTCGATCGTGCGCAGCAGCTCGTCGCGGGGCCCCAGCAGCGCCACCATGGGCACCTCGTCGGGGATCACGACGGTATGGGTGGGGACGGTCCGGCGCTCCGGCTGCGTGTCTGTCATCGTCCGCCCAGTCTATGCGGGCCGGCGCTGCCCGCGTCGGGCCGCCGCGGGCCCCGGCGGTGACGCACGGGCATACGATCCGGTGGTGCCCAGCCCGCCGCCACCGCCACCGGGGGTCCGCCAGCAGCTGCGGGGCCTCACCCGGCTCCGGAGCGCGCCGCCGCGCCGGTGGGCCTTCTCCCTGCGCGCCGCGTGCTGCATGGCCGTCCCGATCCTCGTCGGTTGGCTGGCGGGGTCCACCCCGGCGGGCATGATGGCGGCCACCGGCGGCTTCACCGCGCTCTACGGGAGCGGACGGCCGTACCCCAGCCGGGCCCGTGAGCTCGCCCTGATCGCGGCCGGCTTCGCCGTCTGCACCGCGGTGGGCGTCGCGGCGATCCCCCTCGGGGCGGTCGCCGTGGTGGTGGTGCTGGCGGCGACCGCGATGGTGGCCACGTGGCTGGGCAACGCCTTCGCGATCGGTCCTCCCGGCCCCTACATGTTCCTGCTGTCGACCGCCGCCGCCACCCGCCCGGTGGGCCAGTCGGCGCACCCCCTGACGGCCGGCCTGCTCGTGCTCGCCGGCGGCACCTTCGCGTGGGTGGTGCACATGGCGGGGGCGCTGTTCTCGCCGACCGGACCGGAGCGCGCGGCGGTGGTCACGGCGGGCGAGGCGGTCGCCGCCCACGTCGGCGCGCTCGGCCGTGAGCACGAACCCAGGGCGAGGCACGAGGCCGCGCGGGCCCTGCACCGGGCATGGACCGTCCTCGTCGACCAGCAGCCCGGAGGGCGACGGGAGGGCGCCACGGTGAGGGCGCTGGGGGTCGCCAACCGCCGCCTGCACAGCGTCTTCGCCGACGCGGTGCACGCCGCCGCCCGCGGCGAGGGGCCGCCGGCCGGTACGCTCGAGGAGATCCGTGGCCTGCAGGCGGCGGCCCGCTCGCGGGAGCCGGATGCCCTCCACGCCCTCGACGACGACGCCGGCCACGGGCTGCCCTCGGGCCACCCGGGGACGTGGAGCGTCCTCACCGAGGCCCTGGCGCCCGGCTCCTCCATCCGCACCGCGGTGCTCAGGGTCGGGGTCGCGGCGCTCGTCGTGGGGGCGGTCGGTGCGGAGTTCCGCCTGGAGCGGTCCTACTGGGCGGTCGCGGCCGCGGTGCTCGTGCTGCACCAGGGTCTGGACTGGAGCCGCACCCTGGTCCGCTCCACCGAACGGCTGCTGGGGACCTGGGTGGGCCTGCTCCTGGCCTGGGCGCTGCTGATGACCCACCCGACCGGTCCGTGGCTCGCCCTCGTCGTGATGGTCCTGCAGTCCACCATCGAGATGCTCGTGCTGCGCAACTACGCCGTCGCGGTGGTCTTCATCACCTCGGCCGCGCTGGTCCTGGCCAGCGGCGGGCACCGCGTCCCGGACGTCGGCTCCTACGTACTCGCGCGGGGCGTGGACACCGCGGTCGGCTGCGGGGTCCCCCTCCTCGTGTGCCTGGCGATCCGGCCGCGCACCGCGCCACGCCTCCCCCTGCTGGTGGTGCGGCTGCTGGCCGCCGTCGACGAGCTGGGCCCGCACCTGGCCTCCGGCGTCGTGGGCACCGAGGCCGCCCGCACCGCCCGTCGCCGGGTGCAGCACCAGATCTTCGCCCTCGACGACGCCCACCTCGTCGCGGTCGCCGTCTCCTCCTCCCAGCGCCGGCGCGCCGAGGACCTGTGGCCGGTCGTCGCCGCCGCGCACCAGCTGGCCTACCGGGCCCTCGCGCTGTGCTGGGCGCTGGAGCGTCCGGGCCAGGACCGGGCGGGTGCCGAGCGTGCCGAGCCCCTCGGCGAACACGCCGCGGACCGGCTGCACCGCGCCCTCGACGTCCTCGCGCGCAGCGTGACCTCCGGCCGGGCACCCGGCCCCTCGGCCCGGTGCCGCCCGCGCTGGAGAGCGAGCTGCTCAACCTGCACGACTGCCTGTCGCCGGTGGCGCCGGACGACCCGGCCCGGAGCTAGGCCGGGCGCGAGCGCAGGGCCGCGACGACGGCCACCGACCCCACGAGCGCCGCGACCGCGAGCGTCCCCACGAAGGACACGTGCGGCAGGCTGGCGTAGAAGTAGCCGAACACCACACCGGTCAGGGCGAGGGCGACGGCCCCGGTGAGGGACTCGCCGACCTGCAGCGCCGAGGAGTTGCGGCCGATCTCCGCGTCCGGCGACAGCCGCATGACCAGCAGCGTGGTCGTGGGGTAGGCGAGGCCCACCCCGAGCGTGGCCAGCCCGTAGACGAGGATCGGCACCCACCCCGGCCAGCCGGCCCAGACCGCGACGGCCAGCAGCACCATCATCACGGAGAAGACGCTGACGCCGCCGAGCATCAGCCGGTAGCGGTCGACCCCGTCGCCGAGGCGGCCCTGGACCCACGAGCCGAGCGCCCACGCCACGGAGGCGACGGCGAGCACCGCGCCGGCCTGGGCCGGGGAGTAGCCGTGCTCGTCGCGCAGCATCAGCGGCAGGTAGGCCTCGGCGGCCAGGAAGGACCCGCCCATCGCGGCGCGCACCGCGATCACCGACGGCAGGCCTCGCGCCAGGTAGAGCGTGCCGGTCGGGAGCAGCCGCCAGCTGGCGACGGCCACCAGGAGCAGGACGAGCGGCCCGACCAGCCGTTCGACGCCCTCGACCCGTTCACCGGCGAGGTTGAGCACGCCGACGCCCACGGCCGCCACGACGGCCCACAGGATCGTCGAGGGCCGCAGGTAGGAGGCGTCCTCGCCGCCTGCCCGGGTCGCGCGCAGCGCGCGCCAGAAGACGAGGAGGGACAGCAGCGCGAAGGGTGCCACGCCGAGGAAGACCCAGTGCCAGGTCAGGTGCTCGACGATGAGGCCGGTCAGGAGGGGGCCGGCGAGCCCGGGGACGACCCAGGCCGCCGCCAGCAGCGAGAAGACCGCCGGTCGGCGCACGTCCGGGATGCGCTGGGCGATGACGACGTAGACCGCCACCGTCGTGAGCCCGCTGCCCAGGCCCTGGACGGCCCGGCCGGCGACGAAGACCTCCATCGACAGCGCGAGCCCGGCCAGGACCAGACCCGCGGTGAAGAGCAGGACCCCGACCACGGTCACCCGGCGCGGACCGGCGTGGTCGCTCCACCAGCCGCCGACGATCATGCCGACGACGCTGGTGGCCACGGTGGCGCCGAAGGCCATGTTGTAGAGGTGGTAGCCGTCCAGGTCGGCGGCGATCGTGGGCATCGCGGCGCCCACCGCGATGTACTCGAGGGCGAGCAGGGCGATCAGCGCCGCCGCACCCACCGAGGCGCTGCGCAGGCCGGGCGAGAAGATCGAGCGCGGCACCTCGGCCGCGACGGCCGGGGGCCCGGCGCTGACGCTCAACGCCAGCCCCCGAGGGTGTGCAGCGCGGCGAGCGCCGCGGCGCCCGCGGTGGAGGTGCGCAGCACGGTCCGGCCCAGGCGGACGGGGCGAGCGCCGGCAGCGGCCAGCGCGTCGAGCTCCTCCGGGGAGACGCCGCCCTCGGGCCCGACGACGAGCAGCACCTCGCCCTGGGCGGGCAGCGAGACGTCGGTCAGCGGGGTGGTCGCCACCTCGTGCAGGACGAGCGCCAGGTCCGCCTCCCGGACGCGCTCGGCGAGGGCGGTGCGGCCGACGACCACGGCGACGTGCGGGACCCGTGCCCGGCGCGACTGCTTGGTGGCGGCGAGCGCCGCCTGCCGCCACCGGCGGTGCGCCTTCTCCCCGCGCTCGCCGCGCCAGCGGACGATCGACCGGTCCGCCTGCCAGGGCACGACCTCGTCGACGTCGAGCTCGGTGGCCGACTCGACGGCGAGCAGGTCGCGGTCGCCCTTGGCGAGCGCCTGGACGAGCACCAGCCGGGGCGCCGGCTCGGGCTCGTCGCGCAGCTCCTCGACGCTCAGGTCGAGCGCGCCCCGGTGCGCACCGGTCACGGTGCAGCGCGCGACCCGCCCGGCGCCGTCGGCGAGGAGGACCGGCTCGCCGGGCTGCAGGCGCTGCACGTCGGCGGC
>QEUR01000215.1 GCA_003577095.1 Acidobacteriota bacterium | reverse complement strand
TCTACGCCGGCAGCGAGCCGTGGCGGTTCGTCACCTCGGCCTTCGTGCACTCGCCCTCGAGCCTGCTGCACATCCTGTTCAACATGTACATCCTGTGGGTCTTCGGACCCGTCCTGGAGCGGATGCTCGGGCGGGTGCGCTTCCTGCTGACCTACCTGCTCTGCGCGGTCGGCGGCTCGGTCGGCGTGCTGCTCATCGCCCCGCCCAACCCGGGCTGGGTCACCCACGTGGTGGGCGCCTCGGGCGCGATCTTCGGGCTCCTGCTGCTCTACGTCGTGCTCGCCCTGCGCCAGGGCCACGTGCCGACGAGCCTGCTGGTGATGATCGCGATCAACCTCGCGCTGCCCTTCTTCCTGCCCGGGATCGCCTGGCAGGCGCACGTCGGCGGCGCGGTGACCGGTGCCGCGGTCGGCGGCCTGCTGGTGCTCACCTCCGCCCCGGGCCGCTCCAGGGAGGCGGCCCGGCGGCGGGCGCTGTTCTGGCCGGCCCTCGCCGCCACGGCGCTCATCCTCGTCGGGCTCGCGGTCTGGCGGATCGTGCAGGTCATGGGGCCGGCCGCCTTCTCGCTGCAGCCCTGACCCGACCCCCCGGCGAGTTGTCCACAGGGTGTGAGTTACACGGGTGTCATTTATCCCCAGGCTGGGGACAGCCTGTGGACAACTCGGGGAAGCGCTCAGCGCCAGCGGGTGGCCATCAGGAACCCGGCCATGATCATCCCCATGCCGATCCCGAGGTTCCAGTAGCGGATCGAGGCGATCGGCCACTGCCCGGACGTCACGTAGAAGGTGGCCACCCACAGCACCCCGATGATCATCAGCGCGCACATCACGGGCACGAACCACGAGGGGTTCGAGGGCAGCTTCTGGGTCTGGGGCGCAATCTCGCTGGTGCGCTGGGCACGCTGCTTCGCGCCCTCACGGCCGCGGGACTTGGGCACGACGGTCTCCTTCGCGTTCGGCGGGTGCGGTCAGGATACGCGGCTACGCTGGTCGGCATGAGCACCGCACCGTCCGCTGGCGAGGCGCCCGGCCCCGCGACGGACGGCCCGGCGCGGGACAGCACGCCCCGTCGCGTCGCCGGCGTCGCGGGCGTGACGGTGGTGTGCCTGGTGGCCGGACTGCTGTTCGGCACGAGCGCCTCGCTGGCCAGGACCCGTCCGCTCAGCGGCGAGATCAACGACCTCGTCGGCCTGATCACGGTGCGCGACGAGGAGGTCTCCCGGCTCTCCGAGCGGGCCGAGGAGCTGCGCGCCGACGTCGCCTCCCTCCAGGACCGGGTCGACTCCAGCGAGGCGCGCCGCCTGTCCCGGACCGCCGACGGGCTCGCCCCCGCCGTCGGGCTCACCCCGGTCGCCGGGCCGGCGGTCCAGGTGACGCTCGACGACGCCGGCTACAGCCTCCAGACGCTGCCCGAGGGCTACACCGTCGACGACGTGGTCGTCCACCAGGAGGACCTCCAGGGCGTGATCAACGCGCTGTGGGCGGGCGGCGCCGAGGCGATCATGGTCCAGGACCAGCGGATCGTCTCGACGAGCTCGGTGCAGTGCGTGGGCAACACCCTCTACCTCCAGGGCCGGGTCTACTCCCCGCCCTACACCGTGACCGCGATCGGAGACGTCACCGCGCTGCACGCCGCGCTCGAGGCGGACCCGGTCGTCGACATCTACCGGCAGTGGGCCGACACCGTCGGACTGGGTTACGCCGTGCGGGACCTGCCCGAGGCGGAGCTGCCGGCCTACAGCGGCACGGTGCGGCCGGAGTTCGCCCGCGCCGTGCGCGACCTCAAGCCCGGCGACGTGCTGCCCACGCCGCAGGAGTGAGGGGCGGCGGGAGCAGGCGCGGGCCGCTCAGCTCTCGTCGGGCGGGTCGGTGCCGGTCGGTCCGGTGGATCCCGTCGGCCGGACCGGACCCGTCGGCTCCGGGTCGGTCGGCTCCGGGCCCGTGGGGCTCGTCGGCGAGGTGGTGGGCTCGGTGGGCTCGGTGGGCTCGTCCGTCGCGGTGAAGGTGGTGGTCTCGGTGACCACGACCACCGGCTCGGCGGCCACAACGAGCCGGATCTCGCTGCCCAGGGCGACCCGCTCGCCGGGCTCGACCGACTGGGTGAGCACCGTCCCGGGCTCCACCTCGCCGGTGCGTTCCTCCTCGATGTCCCAGGTCAGCCCGGCCTCGCTGAGCAGCACGACCGCGCTGTTCTGGTCCTCGCCCACCACCTCGGGCACCTCCACCTTGCCGCTGGCCACCTCCAGGACGATGCGGTCGTCCGGCGCCACCTCCTCGCCGGCGGCCGGGTCGGTGCCCACGACGTGGCCCTTCTCCACGTCCTTGTCGTCCACCTCCTCGGCCCGGTCGGCCACGTTCGTGAAGCCTTCTCGCTCCAGCAGGTCGCGGGCGGCCTGCTCCTCCATGTCCCGGACGTCGGGTATGGCGATCGCCTCCGGTCCGGCGGAGATCACCAGTCGGACGGTGGAGCCCTCCTCGGCGGAGCCGCCGGGCGGGTCCTGCTCGATGACCTCGTCCAGCGGGGCCTCGCTGTTGCGGGAGGTGGCCTCGGGGACCACGAAGCCCAGGCTGGTCAGTCGGGTGCGGGCCTGCGCCTCGGTCATGCCGACCGTGCTGGGGACCGTCACCATCGTCGGCTGGTCCTCGCCGGGGCCCAGCACCTGGAAGAGCACCCAGGCCACGCCGGCGACGGCCAGCAACGCGAGCGCGCCGAGGAGCAGGGCGGCGCCCCGGTGGCGGCGCTCGCGCACCGGCATCTCGTCGGTGCGCTCCCAGCGCTCCTCGTACGCGTCGTCGGGGTAGGGGATCGGGCCCGTGCCGCGCGGGTCGTCCTGGTAGTAGCCCTCACCGTCGAAGCCCGCCGCCGGGACCGCCTGGGTCCGCGCCGACGAGGCGCGGGACCGGGCGACCGCGGCCGCGCCGGCTCCGGCGATCCCCAGGGCGGCGGCGTAGCTGGCCTCGGCGGCGGCCGAGACCGGTTCGTCGGCGCGGGCGGCGTTGAGGTCTGCCCGGAAGTCCGCGGCGGACTGGTAGCGGTCGTCCGGGTTCTTCTCCAGCGCGTGCAGGGTGATCGCGTCCAGCGCCTGCGGCAGGTGGCTCTGGTGGGTCGAGGGTGCCTTGGGCGCCTCACCCAGGTGCTGGTAGACCAGCGAGACGGGGTCGCCCTGGAAGGGCGTGCGCCCGGCCAGCAGCTCGTAGAGCAGGCAGCCGACCGAGTAGAGGTCGGAGCGGCCGTCGACGTCCAGCCCCTGGGCCTGCTCGGGGGACAGGTAGCGGGCGGTGCCCATGACGGCCTGGGTCTGCGTCATCGTCGCGGCGGTGTCCGCCAGCGCCCGGGCGATCCCGAAGTCCATGACCTTGACCGCGCCCTGCGGGGTGACCATGACGTTGGCCGGCTTGATGTCGCGGTGGACCAGCGCCCGGTCGTGGGCGTACTCGAGCGCGGAGAGCACCGCCGCGGTGATCCGTGCCGCCTCGTCGGGCAGCAGGGTCTTGGTCGGGCTCTCGTTGAGCAGCTCGCGCAGGGTCTTGCCCTCCACGAACTCCATGACGATGTAGGGCACGTGCAGCGGTGCGCCACCGGCCTCGTGGACGACCTGCTCGCCGGAGTCGAAGACCCCGACGATCGAGGGGTGGTTGAGACCGGCGGCGGCCTGGGCCTCGCGACGGAAGCGGGCCAGGAAGGAGGTGTCCCGGGCCAGGTCGGTGCGCAGGATCTTGATCGCCACCTGCCGTCCGAGCCGCAGGTCGTGCCCGGCGTGGACGTCGGCCATGCCCCCGCGGCCGACCAGCTCGCCCACCTCGTAGCGGCCGCCCAGCACGCGTGGCTCGTCGGCGGTCGGCTCGTCGGCCCCGGAGCGGCCCTGCGGGCCCTCCGGCGGCGGGGCCGCCCGGGTCGGGTCGTCGGTCATGGAGCCACTCCTGCCTCGAGCATCGCCTTGGCGACCGGTGCGGCCACCTGGCCGCCGGTCTCCCCTGTCCAGTTGTCGGTGGCGGACTCCACGATCACCGCGACGGCGATCTGCGGGTCGTCCGCGGGCGCGAAGCCGGTGAACCAGGCGTGCGCGGCCCCCGAGCTGCCGAACTCCGCCGTGCCCGTCTTGCCGGCCACGCTCACCCCCGGGATCTGCGCCAGTGTCCCCGAGCCGCCCTCCACGACCGAGACCATCATCTCGGTCAGCGCCGCCGCGGTGGAGGCCGACACGCTGCGGGACATCGTGCGCGGCCGGGTCTCCTGGATGACCTCCAGGTCGCGGTCGCGCACCGTCTCCACCAGGTACGGGGTCATCAGCGCGCCGTCGTTGGCGATCGCCGCGGAGATCATGGCCACCTGGAGGGGGGTGACGCGCACGTCGTACTGCCCGATGCCGGTGAGGGCCAGCTGCGCGTCGTCCAGCTCGTCGGGGTAGCTGGACGGGGTCACCGGCATCGGCACCTCGATCTGCTGGCCGAAGCCGAACTCCTGGGCCTGGTCCCGCACCGCGTCGGCGCCCAGCTGCCCGGCGAGCCAGGCGAAGGCCGTGTTGCAGGAGATCTGCACCGAGTAGGCCAGGGTGGGTCGGCCCTCCGGGTCGCAGGCCTGCCCGCCGAAGTTGGGCAGCTCGGTGGTGGTCCCGGGCAGCGTGTAGGTGCGGGGACCGTCGAGCTCGCTGTCGGCCCGGTAGTCGCCGCTCTCGAGGGCGGCCGCCGCGACGACCAGCTTGAAGGTCGAGCCCGGCGGGTAGAGGTCTCCGGCGATCGCCCGGTCGACCAGGGGGGCGGCCGGGTCCTGGGTCAGCTGCTCGTAGGCCTCGTCGACGGCGGTGAGGTTGTGGCTGGACAGCGCGTTGGGGTCGAAGCTGGGCCGGCTGACCAGGGCGAGCAGCGCGCCGGTGCGCGGGTCGATCGCGACGGCCGCGCCGCGCCGGTCGCCGAGGGCATCCGCGGCGGCCTTCTGCACGGCCGGGTCGATGGTCAGCTCCAGGCTGGCGCCGCTCGGCTGCCGCCCGGTCACCAGGTCGACGACCCGCTGGTAGAAGAGGCTGTCGTCGGTCCCGGCGAGCACCGCGTTGCGCGCCTTCTCCAGGCCGATGCCGGCCCCGTAGGTGAAGGACCAGTAGCCGGTGACGTGGGCGTACCGGGTGGCCTGGTCGTAGCGGCGCACCCAGCGCAGGTCGTCGTCGGTGCGCTCGGAGCGGGCGATCGCGGTCCCGTCCACGAGGATGGCTCCGCGCTCGCGGCTGTAGGTGTCGATGAGCGTGCGCCGGTTGCCGGGGCGCTCGCGCAGGTCGCCGGCCGCGACGAACTGGATCCAGGTGGTGGCCAGCAGCAGCGCGGTGAACATCGCCATGATGAGGAAGGCGAGGCGGCGGATCGGGGTGTTCATCGGGGCACCTCCCTCGTGGCGACCGGGGCGGTCGGGGCGGCGGTCGGGGCGGCCGTCGGCTCGGCGCGCTCGGCCACCGGGCGGCGGGCGTGGTCGCTGATCCGCAGCAGCAGCGCCACGATGACCCAGTTGGCCAGCAGGGAGGACCCGCCCGCGGACAGGAAGGGCGTGGTCAGGCCGGTGAGCGGCAGCACCCTGGTGATGCCGCCGACGATGACGAAGACCTGCAGCGCGACGGTGAAGGACAGCCCCGCGGCCAGCAGCTTGCCGAAGCCCT
>QEUR01000214.1 GCA_003577095.1 Acidobacteriota bacterium | reverse complement strand
CCGCACGGCGCGCCCGGTCGTCGCCGCGCGCGCGACCGCGGCCCGCGGCACGCCGGACCGGGCGGCCAGGGCGCGGACCACGTCGGCGAGCTGGCGGGCCCGGTGGACCTGCGAGGCCAGGTCGCGCCCCGTGACCCGGTGCCGCAGGTCGCACGGCACCTCGACGACCCGGCCCCCCGCCCGCAGCACGTCGACGGTGAGCCCCACCTCGACGCCCCAGCCGGGGGCGAGCGGCAGCGCGCCGTCCAGCGTCTCCCGGGTGAGGCAGCGCTGGCCGGACAGCGGCTGGGTGGGTGCCCACCCGGTGAGCCGCGCGATGCCCTCCCGGGCGGTCCGCACCACGATCCCGAAGCCGCCGCCGGGCCGGTCCTGCGGCGGCAGCACGGCGATCGCCATGTCCGCCTCCCCCGACAGGACGGCGTCGACCACCGGCCCCAGCCGGGCCGCCGAGGCCTCCAGATCAGCGTCGACGAAGAGCACCGGCGCGCCAGGGTCGAGCTCGGCCGCGCGCGCTGCGCCCGAGGTCATCGCCGCCGCCTTGCCGCGGTTGCGCTCGTGCCGGACCACCTCGACCCGCCCGGCCCACTCGGCCACGGCGGCGGTCTGGTCCGACGACCCGTCGTCGACGACCACGACATGAGCCACCTGCGCCAGCCCGTGCAGCGCGGCCACGGTCGCCCCGACCCGCGCCTCCTCGTCCTTGGCGGGCACGACCGCCACGACCGAGGTCGGCGGGGGCTGCGGGACCGGCGCGCTCACGGCATACCTCGACGGGTCAGCGCAGGGTGACCTGGCGGGAGACCAGACCGTCGCGGGCGCGACGCTCCTCGGTGGTGAGCGGCTCGTCGGAGGCGAGCGCCTTCTCGTAGCGGGCCTGCAGTTCGCCCAGCGCCGCGGAGTGCGAGGCGGGCTCGGCCTCCGGGTCCACCTCGAGGACCGGCACGAGCAGACCGGCCGCGCGGAAGGCGCCCAGCAGCTCGGTGCCCTCGCCGAGCGTGTGCTCGCCGGCGGCCTGGAGACGGGCGACCGCGCGGGTGGCGTCGTCCTCGTCCTCGCCGAGGATCCACCGGATGTAGGCGCGCCCAGTCATCAGGCACCAGAACGCCGACGGCGCGCCCTCGAGGCGCTCCATCGGCACGGCGGTGTCGTTCATCTGCTCGAGCATGGCCTTCTGCTCGTCGGTGGCGTCCTCGCCGAGCCAGAAGCCGAAGTCGTCGTGGACCTGCACCTCCAGGCGCTGCCCGTCCACGAGCAGGTCCTGCAGGCGCGGGGTCGAGGCGGTCGCCGGCCGTACCGAGTTGACCGAGGTGCCGGGCTCGGCGGCGATCGCGGTCAGCATGGCCTGGACCACGTCGCGGGAGGCGTCGCCGCTGGAGGTGCGCGACTGGAGGGCGACCAGCACCTCGCCGGTGTCGCGGTGCAGCGCCGGCATCGCCGCGGGCAGCACGGTGACCAGCGTGACCTCGCGCTCGCCCGCCGGGACCGCCCGGCCGCCGATCTCGGTGCCCTCGGGCACGTCGACGGTGACCGTGGCGGTGGCCGCCGGCAGGATCTCCCTCATCGCGACCCAGTCGGTCTCGTCGGCGAGGCCCTCGAACGGCCGCGCCACGTAGGGAGCGCGCTGCTCCTTGGCGCCCGCCTTCTCAGCGCGCTTCTTGCGTGATGCCTTACCCATGCGGGGGAGTCTACGTGCGTCGTTAGAGTGCCTGAGCATGAGCGACGACGAGCTGACCTGGGCGCCGGCGCCCGGCCACGGCGACGAGGTCCTGTATGCCGTGGACGGTCCCCTCGGGCGGGTCCGCCTCAACCGCCCCCGCGCGATCAACGCCCTGGACGGGCCCAGCATCGACTCGCTGCTGCAGCAGCTGACCGCCTGGGCGGACGAGCCGGCCGTGGCCGCGGTGGTGCTGGACGGGGCGGGCGACCGGGGCCTGTGCGCCGGCGGCGACGTGCGCGCGCTGCGGGAGGAGGTGCTCGCCGGCCGGCCGGCGCGGGTCGTCGACTACTGGAGGAGGGAGTACGCCGTGAACGCCCTGGTCGCCTCCTACCCCAAGCCCTACGTCGCCTGGATGGACGGCGTCGTGATGGGCGGCGGCGTCGGCGTGTCGGCGCACGGGTCGGTGCGGGTGGTCACCGGGTCCACGAGGCTGGCGATGCCGGAGACCATCATCGGCTTCTTCCCGGACGTGGGCGGCCTGTGGTTCCTCTCGCGCGCGCCCGGCGAGCTCGGCACGCACCTGGCCCTCACCGGCGCGACCGTCGGCGGCGCCGACGCCGTGCTGCTCGGGCTCGCCGACGTCCTCGTGCCCCCGACCGCGAAGGCGGCCGTCCTGGCGGCCCTGCGCGAGGACCCGGCGACGGACGGCCTCGCGCTGGCGGAGCTGGCGCAGGAGGGATGGGACGCCGGGCACGCGCCGCGGGCGCAGCTGCCCGCGGACCGGGAGTGGATCGACGAGTGCTACGCCGGCGACGACGCCGCGGTCGTCCTGGAGCGCCTGCTCTCCCACCCCTCGGCGGCCGCGCGCGAGGCCGGGGAGTCGCTGGCGGCCCGCTCGCCCTTCTCGGTCGCCGTCACGATGGAGGCGGTGCGGCGCGCCGCGTCGATGGACGTGCCGCAGGTGCTCGAGCAGGACCTTCTGCTCGGGCGGACCTTCGCCGGCCACCCCGACTTCGCCGAGGGCGTGCGCGCGCTGCTGGTCGACAAGGACCGTTCGCCGCGCTGGCATCACGCCTCGGTCGCCGACGTGCCCCGCGCGGAGGTGCTGGCGGCGTTCGGAGGGGGTGCCTGAGGGCGCACCACCGGCACCGGCCGGGCACCCGCCCGGCGGTGCAGCGGAGGGCCCGGTGGACCCGGAGGTGCTACGAACCTGGATCACCACGGGAGGCAGATTCGTAGCGCGTCACGGGCCCGCCGTCGGTCCGGTCAGCCGAGCAGGCCCCGCTGACGGGCCACCGCGGCTGCCTCGGTGCGGCTGGAGACGCCGAGCTTGGCCAGGATGTTGGAGACGTGGACGCTGGCCGTCTTGGTCGTGATGAACAGCTGCCGGCCGATCTCGCCGTTGGTGCGGCCGACCGCCACCAGGCCGAGGACCTCACGCTCGCGACGGGTGAGCTCCACCCGGGCGTGCCCGCCCGCGCCCGCGACGGGAGCGGCCGCCACCGCACCGGCCGCCTCCGCACCCTCGACCCGGGCGAGCTCGGCGAGCAGCGGCAGGGACCCGAGCCGCTCGGCCACCTGCCTGGCGGCCGCCACCAGCTCGTGGACGCGGGCCGCCTGGTCCGGGCCCCTCTGCGCGAGCACCGCCGCCAGCCTGGCCTGCGACCTCGCCGTCTCGAAGGGGCTGCCCAGCCGCTCGAACGCCTCGACCGACTCCTCCCAGGCGTCGACCAGCTCCTCGGGCGTCGGCGGCCGGACACCGGCCCGCCAGCGCAGCCGGAGGTGCTCGGCCCGGTGCCGGGCCCACCACGCCACCCCTTCCGGCCCGTCGGTGCGGCCGACCTCCTCGCCGCGCCGGGCCACCTCCTCCGCGTCGCGCACCAGGCGGTCCCCGGTGGCCACCAGGTCGGTGCGTCCTGGCCCGGCCGCGTCCGCCGCCCGGTCCGCCAGGTGCGCCAGCAGCAGCGCGCCGAAGCGCACCTGCGCGGGGAAGCTGTCCACCTGCCACAGGGCCCTGACGGCGGCGACGGCGCGGTCGTAGGCCGCCACCGCACCGACCGTGTCGCCGGTCGCGCCGAGGACGTCGATCGCCGGTCCGGTCGTGAGGATGACCGCCCAGCCGTCCCGGTATGTCGTCTCCGGCACCGCCTCGAGCGCGGCCGCCGCGGCGGGATCACCGCGCCCGGCGAGGGTGTGCAGGGACAGGCCGTGGAGGAGTCCGGCGTGCGTCGGCGGCACCGCCTCGGCCGTGGCGTCGGCGAGCCGGTCCACCTCGTCCCACTCGCCGAACTGGTAGGCGGCGATCGCCCCGAGCACGCGCGCGTCGAACCCGTACGGGGCCCAGCGGCGGCCGTGCTCCTGGGCCAGCGCCCAGGCCTCGCGGTAGTAGCCGAGCGCCTCCGCGTAGCGTCCCTGCTCGAAGAGGATGCCGCCGAGCTGGTGCAGGCCGCGGACCAGCCCGGTGGTGTCGCCGGCGCTGCGCAGGCGGGCCACCACGTCCTCGAGCGCCGCGCGCGCCGCCTCCGGCTCCCCGACGAAGGACTTGAGCCGGCCCAGCGTCGTGGCCGCCTCGGTCTGGAGGCGCTCCAGGCCGAGCTCGACCGCCAGGTCGTGCGCCGCCTGCGCGGCCCGGGCGGCGACGTCGAAGCGTCCCCGGTCGGCGTTGGTCTGCGCGTGCACGGCCAGCGCCCTGGCCCGCAGCCTGGTGCGCTCGTCGCCGAGCAGGGACAGGGCCTCCTCGGTCGCCGCCAGGGCGCTGACGGTCGTGGTGTCGACCATGAGCGCGGCGAAGGCGAGGGCCACGAGCAGCTCGGCGCGCTCCGCCGGGCTCGTGGACGCGGACGGCCCGGACGCAGACGGCCCGGATGCGGACGGCCCGGACGCCGAGGATCCTGGGGCGGAGGACCCGGGGTCGGCGCCCCGCACCTCCCCGACCTCGTGCAGCAGCAGCTCGAGCGCCTTGGGCCGGTGGCCGGCCGTCAGCAGCGCGTCGGCCGCCTGGAGCACCGTCGTGGTCCTCGCCACCCCCGATTCCTGCGCGACCGTCGGCGTGGCGAGCAGCTCAAGCGCGGTGAGGAAGTGGCCGGCGGCCTCCTCCGGGCCGCCCAGGCGCATGGCGTCGGCACCGGCCTCGACCGAGGCCCGCACGGCGGTCACCGGGTCGCGGCCCGCCAGCGCGTGCCTGGCCAGCTCGGCCGCGGCGCCGGGGACTCCGCCCTCGAGCAGCGCCCGGGCGCACGCGGCGTGGATCCGCGCCCGCTCGCCGGGGAGCAGGTCGTCGTAGACCGCCTCGCCGAGCAGCGCGTGCCGGAAGGCGTAGCCGGCGTCGTTGGTCGGCACCAGGATGTTGGACTCCACGGCGGCGCGCAGCGCCTCGTCCAGCCTGGCCGCGGGCAGCTCGACGACCGCCTCGAGCATGGCGCGCGGCACCCGCCGGCCGACGCACGCGGCCGCGCGCACGACCTGCCGGGCCTCCTCGGGCAGCCGGTCGAGCCGCACGAGCAGGACGTCGGCCAGCGTCCACGGCAGCGTCGTGCCCCCGGAGCCGTGCGCGGCGAGCAGCTCCTCGGCGAAGAAGGCGTTGCCCTCGGCCCGCCGCACGATCTCCTCGACCTCGGCCTGGTCGACGTGCCCGGGCCCGGCGGCCCGCACGAGCGTGCGCAGCTCCGCGTCGCCCAGGGGTGCCAGGTGGAGACGGGCGAGCGACGGCATCCGGCCCCACTCGGCGATCGCGGACCGCAGCGGGTGCCGGCGGTGCAGGTCGTCCGCGCGGTAGGACACGACCACCGAGACCGGCGTGGCGAAGCCGCGTGCGAAGAGGAAGGACAGCAGGTCACGGGTGGAGCGGTCGGCCCAGTGCACGTCCTCGACGACGAGGAGGACCGGCCGGTCGCCGCCGAGCGTCTCCAGCACCGCGTGCAGCCCCTCGAAGAGCTCGGCCCGCACGGCACCCTCGCCCGCCGTCTCCCACGCCGCGCCCAGCGGTGCCGTG
>QEUR01000213.1 GCA_003577095.1 Acidobacteriota bacterium | reverse complement strand
GTCCGTCACGCGCGGCGTTCCCCTCGACCCTCTCGCGGGCCCGCTCGACGCGGGCCACCAGCTCGGCCGGCAGGACGCCGCCGACGGCCTCCGCCGCGAGCCCGGCCCCGAGCGGGCGAAGGAGGGCGTCCACGTCACGGGCCGCCTCGCGGGCGGCGGCCCGGGCCTCCGCCGCGCGGTCGGCGAGGGCCTCGACCGCCTCCACGTCGTCGACGCCGAGCTCCGCGAGCGCCTCTGCGAGGTCGGCGCGCAGCCGCTGGATCTCCTCGGCCCGTCCGCGGGCGTCCTGCTGCAGCCTGACCCGCACCCGCGCCTGGCCGGGCAGCTCCACCGAGGTGTCCTCGCCCAGGCTGAGGCTCCGGGTGCCACCCGGCGCTACCGTGCTGCGGGTGCCGTCGGCGGAGACCACCTCGACGGCGACCTCGCCCGCGTCGACCTCCAGGACCGGGCTGAGCAGCTCGTGCTGGGCGAGGGTGGCGTCCAACCGGTCCCTCAGCGCCCGGACCGCGCGAGCGGCCTCCCGGGTGGGCCCACCATCGGGGACCGCGTCCCGGGCCCGGACGAGGGTGTCGACCAGCTCTTGGGCCCGGGCCAGCAGGGCCTGGCAGGAGTCCAGCTCGCGGATGTCCGTCAGGTGGTCCAGGTCGTCCCGGGCCGCCTCGAGCGCCTCCGTCGCGGCCTCCACGTCGGCACCCGCCTGGTCCAGCCGGGCCTGCGCCGCCTCCAGCGCCTGCTCGAGGGCCGCCGCGCGGGAGACGTCCACGCGGCGGGCCGCCCTGGCCCCCTCCAGCTCCTCCGCCAGCCGCGCCTGGCTGTCCACCATCCGTGCGCGGGCCTCCCTGGCTCGGGCGGCGGCGCACTGCAGCTCGACGGCCTGCGCGTGCTGCTCGGCCGCGGCCCGGTGGTCCTCGACGACCTTGTCGGTGACGGCGGCGGCCTCCTGCGCCTGGTCCAGGACCTGTGCCGCCGCGTCCAGCTGCGCACGTGTCGTCGCCTCCCGCTCCCGCGCACGGTCCTGGCGGTCCAGGAGCTGCCGGCCCTCCTCGAGGCGCCGGTGGGCCTCGGCGACGTCCTGCTGGGCCTGGGTGAACCGCGACATCGCCTGCCGGTAGTCCCCGGTGGGCTTGCCGGTGGCGGTGAAGTAGAGGCGGTACTCGGCCTCGACGCGCTCCAGCAGCTCGTCGGCACCGTCCGCGTGCAGCTGCGCGCCCGCCGCCGCGTCCAGCGCCCGGGTGAGCAGGGTGCTGGAGCTGAGCGGGGCCAGCGTGCCGTCGCCCGACTGGGTCAGCCGCAGGGCGTCGTAGAGGGTCCGGTCGAGGTGCTCGGCGAGCAGGGCGTCGACGCGCGCCTGCGCGGCGTCCCCGGTGAGCTGCTCGGGCCGGGGGCCGAGCACGTGCAGGGTCGTGGACGGCTGACGCAGCCACCGCTTGGCGAGGCGCACCCGGGTGCCGCCGACGGTGAACTCGGCCTCGACGAAGGGCGCCACGTCGCGGTCGACGGGCTGGAGCGAGCGGACCTGCGCCGCCCGGGAAGAGGCCTTGAAGCCCAGCAGGGCGTCGAAGGCCTCGAGCAGCGTCGACTTGCCGACCTCGTTGGGACCCTCGAGCACGACGATCCCGCGCTCGGGCAGCTCCACGGTCCGCTCGCGCACGCCCTTGACGTCGCGCAGCGTGAGCCGGTGCAGCCTCATCGTGCACCCCCCGCCGCGAGCCGGTAGAGCAGGGCGAGGGCGTCGCGCGCGCTCGCGGCGTCGTCGGGTCGGCCGGGGACGAACGACGCCACCTCGTCCTCCCCCGCGTCCGCCTCCAGCCCGTCCGAGGCGGTCCGGATCTCCTCGACGGCGGCGGCGAGGAAGCCGCCCAGCCCGAGGTCCGCGATGTCGTCCCCGCCGGCCAGGACGAGGTCGGAGTGCTGGGCCGGCCGGTGCAGCGCGCCGAGCAGGTCGGCGTGCCGGGCCAGCATCTCCTCCAGCCGGGCGTGCTGCGCCAGCCCGAGGGTGCCACGCAGCCCGAGGCGCAGGATCGTGCGGTCCTTGTCCGGCAGAGCGGTCAGCTCGGCGTCGAGCGCGTCGAGGTCCTCGTCGCCGTCGGTGCGCCGGTCGAGGGCGACGAACCGCCAGGTCGCCACGGTGTGCGGCGTGACGCTCACGTCGGCGCGCCCGACCCCGGCGGGCTCCACGTCCACGACCAGGACGTCCCCGGGGTCCTGCTCACGCCAGGCGGTCGGCTCGGGTGCCCCGGAGTACCAGATCGCGGGGTCGACGCGGGTGCGCGAGTGCCGGTCCCCCAGGGCGACGTAGTGGATCCGCCCCGCCTCGAGCGCCTGGACGAGCGGTGCGACGGCGATCGCCGAGGCGGACCGGCGGTCCTGGTCGAGGACGTCGACCGCGCCGTGGGCGGCGACGACCCGGACGGTGCCCGCCGGGGCCGGACCCTCCGGCAGCTGCGCGAGCACCTCGCCGACGAGGTCGACGCCCGGGTGCTTGCCGTGCCACGGGACCGCCACCACCTCCACGCCAGGAGCCACCTGGTGCGGGCCCGGGGTGTCGAGCACGTGCACGTGCACCGGCAGCTCCTCGGCCAGCAGGGCGGTGGCCCACAGCGACAGGGGACCGAGGTGGTCGTGGTTGCCGGGCAGCAGGTAGACGGGAACCTCGACGGCGCGCAGCGCCTCCAGCGCCCGCCGGACGGTCTGCGGGGTCAGCTGCGCGTGCTCGAAGACGTCGCCGCAGACCAGCACGAAGTCGCAGCCCTGCCGGACCGCCACGTCCCCGAGCCGCCGGATCACGTCCACGCGCGAGGAGGAGAAGCGGGCCTGGGCCTCGGGCGCCAGGAAGCGTCTCGTCATACCGATCTGCCAGTCGGCGGTGTGCAGGAACCGGACCACGACCTCGCCTCCCTTCCTCGTCGTCGGTGCTGCTGGTCGGTGCTGCACGTCGTCGGTGCTGCACCTTCCTCACCCACGCTAGGAGACCGCACCGACAGACCCGGGCAGGCCGGCTGCCGTGTCGGTCACGCCCGGGCTGGACGCCGCCACGGGCCGCGGCCGTAAACTGGTGCGATGACGTCCTCGAACGCCGACCCGCCTGATAGTCCCGGGCCGGGCAGTGCCCGGCTCCCACGCCGAGGTGACGGGGGCACCTCGTGCTGATCCTGACCGGCGTCGCCGTCATCGTCGTGCTGACCGTCATGACCGGCTACTTCGTCGCCCAGGAGTTCGCCTACGTCAGCGTCGACCGGGGTCGCCTCCGCAAGCTGGCCGAGGAGGGGGACCAGGCGGCCGCCCGCGCCCTGCGCATCACCTCGCGGCTGTCCTTCACGCTCTCCGGCGCGCAGTTCGGCATCACGGTCACCGCCCTGCTGGTCGGTTACCTGGGCGAGGAGTTCCTCAGCCGCGGCCTGACCGAGGCCTACGCCGACTCCGGCTGGCTCTCCCGGGCGGCGCTCATCTCGCTGTTCTCGGCCGGCACCCTCGTCTTCTCGACCGTGCTGCAGATGGTCATCGGTGAGCTCGGCCCGAAGAACCTGGCGATCGCCCGGCCCGTCCCGCTGGCCCGGGCGCTCTCGCGCTCCACCCTCCTCTACCTGACCGTCTTCGGCCCGGTCATCCGCCTCTTCGACGCCGCCTCCAACGCACTGCTGCGCTCGGTCGGCATCGAGCCGGTCGAGGAGCTGCCGCAGGGCGCCACGCCGGAGGACCTGACCCGGATCATCGCCGAGTCGCACTCCGGGGGCACCCTGGACGAGGAGCTGTCCACCCTCCTGGAGCGCGGCCTCGCCTTCCGCGGCCGGGTGGCCGAGGAGGTCATGACGCCGCGCACCTCGGTGCAGACGGTGCAGGCCGACGAGACCGCCGCCGTGGTGCTCGAGGCGCTCCGGACCGGCCACGCCCGTTTCCCGGTCGTGGGCCGCGACATCGACGACATCGTCGGCGTCATCGGGTCGCACGACCTGCTCGAGGTGGACCCCGACGAGCGCAGCAGGACGCCGGTGCGGGACCTGGCCAGCGATGCCGTCATCGTGCCCGAGTCGCTGCCCCTCCCGCGGGTGCTGGAGGAGCTGCGCCAGCACCACCAGCAGCTGGCCGTCGTGGTGGACGAGTACGGCGGGTTCGCCGGGATCATCACCTTCGAGGACGTGGCCGAGGAGGTCGTCGGCGAGATCTGGGACGAGGACGACGCCGAGGAGGCCACCAGCCAGCTCCGCGGCGAGGGTCTCTGGGACCTGTCCGCCCGGCTGCGCATCGACGAGGTGGCCCAGACCACCGGCGTCGAGCTGCCCGAGCACGAGAACTACGACACGCTCTCCGGGCTGGTCCTCGACCGCCTGGGGCGCACCGCCGAGGAGGGCGACACCGTGCTGGTGCGCTGGACCAGTCGCGACGACGAGGGGGAGGAGCTCGTCCACCAGACCCGGCTGGACGTGGTCACCACCCACCGCTTCGTGCCCGACACGGTCATCCTGCACCCCGTCGTCAGCCGCACCCGCCAGGAGTGGGCCGCGCTGACCGAGGAGGAGCGCGAGCAGCTCTCCCACGACGCCTCGGCCATCATCGCCGAGCCGGAGGTGAGCCGGTGAGCACGCCGATCGCCCTCGTCGTCAGCATCCTGCTGCTCGCGGCCAACGGCTTCTTCGTCGCCTCCGAGTTCGCCATCGTGGCCGCCAAGCGCCACCGGCTCGAGGACCGGGCCGAGGAGGGCAACCGCTCGGCGCGCGCGGCGGTGGAGGCCTCCAAGGAGCTCTCCCTCATGCTCGCCGGCGCGCAGCTCGGGATCACCCTGTGCACGTTGGCGCTCGGCGCGCTCGCCAAGCCGGCGGTCGCGCACCTGCTCGAGCCGCTGATCCACGCCCTCGGCATCCCCGACATGGCGGTGCACGCGATCGCCGTGGTCATCGCCGTCTCGGTGGTGGTCTTTCTCCACATGGTCGTAGGCGAGATGGCCCCGAAGTCCTGGGCGATCTCCCACCCGGAGAGCTCGGCCCTCGCGCTGGCCATCCCGTTCCGGGCCTTCACGTGGGTCAGCCGCCCGGTGCTGTGGCTGATGAACGAGCTGGCCAACCTGCTGCTGCGGATGGTGCGGGTGGACCCGGTGGACTCCCTCGGCAACGCCCAGACGCCGGCGGACCTGCAGCTGCTGCTCGCCCAGTCCTACGAGCACGGCGTGCTCGAGGACGCCGACCACCAGATCCTCACCGGGGCCCTGCGCCTAGAGCAGGAGACGGTGGCCGACGTGATGTTCCCGCCGACCTCCGCGGTGACCATCCCCCGCTCGGCGACCGCGGCCGACGTGGAGCGCATCAGCCGCGAGAGCGGCCGCTCCCGCCTCTTCGTCGTCGAGCCCACGGGACGGGCCGGCCAGCGTCGCATCCGCGGCCTGGTGCACGTGCGCGACGCGATCCTGGCCACCGCCGCCGGCGACGAGCGCCGGCCGGTCAGCCAGTTCGTCCAGCCGGTCGCCTCGCTGTCCGCCGGCCTGCCCCTCATCGACGCCGTGGCCAGCCTGCGCCTGCAGCGCGGCCAGCTGGCGCTGGTGCGCGACGACCAGGGCCGGCTCGTGGGGATGACCTCGATGGAGGACATCCTCGAGCAGATCCTCGGCGAGTTCGACGACGAGTCCGACGAGCCCGACACCGCCCCGGAGGGGGAGGTGGACGCCGCCACGACCCACCGGGCGGGCCGCGTGCGG
>QEUR01000212.1 GCA_003577095.1 Acidobacteriota bacterium | reverse complement strand
GGCGCGCGTCCAGCTCCGGCACGCCGACCTCGACGTCCTGTCCGCCGACGATCTTCGCCAGCTTGTCGCGGAGCCGCTCCGGCGCGATCCGGAGCCCGGCCGGGACGCACCCGGGCGACCCGGCCCGTCTCCTCGGAGACGGCATACAGGTCCTCCCCGCCGGGCGCGCGCACGAGCCAGGAGGGACCCGCCGGCCCCTCCAGCGGCTCGACGTCGCCGAAACCCTGCGCGGTCAGCTCGACGCGGGCCAGTCCGGAGCGGCCCGGCGGCTGGTCCAGGGTGTACCCGCCGAGGTAGAGCGTCGTCATGCCCGCCATCGTGCCACCGCCGCCCCGGCCGGGGGCCCTAAGGTTGACCCATGGGCCGCGAGTACGACCAGGACACGACCGTCGGCAACAGCCCGCTGCGCATCCGCACCCGCGGGCGGGCCGTGCTCTCCAACCCGATGACCAACCGGGGCACGGCGTTCACCGAGGCCGAGCGCGAGCTGCTCGAGCTGGACGGGCTGATGCCGACCGGGCTGACCAACCTGGAGAACCAGACGAGGCGCGTCTACGAGCAGTACCGCGCCAACAAGTCGATGCTCGGCAAGTTCCTCACGCTCAACGCCCTGCGCGACCGCAACGAGGTGCTCTTCTACCACCTGCTCTCGGCGCACCTGGAGGAGATGCTCCCGGTGATCTACACGCCGACGATCGGCGAGGCGATCGAGCGCTTCAGCCACAACTACAACCGGCCGCGCGGCGTCTTCCTCTCGATCGACCGGCCGGACAAGGTCGAGCAGTCGCTGCGCAACTACGGGCTCGGCGCCGACGACGTCGACCTGGTCTGCGTCACCGACTCCGAGGGCATCCTGGGCATCGGCGACCAGGGCATCGGCGGGATCCAGATCGCGATCGGCAAGCTGTCGGTCTACACCGCCGCCGCCGGGATCCACCCGCGCCGCGTCATCCCGGTGGTGCTCGACACCGGGACCGACAACCTGGGGCTGCTGTCCAGCGACCTCTACCTGGGCGAGCGGCACAGCCGGGTGCGCGGGCAGCGCTACGACGACTTCGTGGACCTCTTCGTGCGCACCGTGACCGAGCTCTTCCCGCAGGCGATGATCCACTGGGAGGACGTGGGCACCGCCAACGCCTACCGGATCCTGGACCGCTACAAGGACGAGGTCTGCACCTTCAACGACGACATCCAGGGCACCGCCGCGGTCGTCCTCGCCGCCCTGCTCGCGGCGGTGGACGTGACCGGGATGGACCTGGACGACCACCGGGTCGTCGTCTTCGGCGCGGGCAGCGCCGGGATGGGCATCGCGGGCCTGATCCGCGACCAGATGCTGCGCACCGGCCGCTCGGAGACCGAGGAGGAGGCCTACTCGCGGTTCTGGCCGATCGGCATCCAGGGGCTCTACCTCGAGGGCGACCACCGGCTGCACGACTTCCAGAAGCCCTGGGCCCGCAAGCGGCTCGACGTGGCCGGGTGGGAGGTCAGGGACCCGGAGCGGATCGGGCTGATGGACGTCGTGCGCAACGTGCGGCCGACGATCCTCATCGGCACCTCGACGCGGGGCGGCGCCTTCACCCGCGAGATCGTCGAGGAGATGGCCGAGCACTGCGCCCGGCCGATCATCTTTCCGCTGTCCAACCCCACCAGCCGGGCCGAGGCGACACCCGCGGACCTGCTGGAGTGGACCGGCGGCCGGGCGCTGGTGGCCACCGGCAGCCCGTTCGACCCGGTCGACCACGACGGGGTCCGGCACACGATCGCCCAGTCCAACAACGCGCTGATCTTCCCCGGCCTCGGGCTGGGCGTCGCGACCTGCCGCGCCTCCCGGGTCACCGAGGGGATGATCGCCGCGGCGGCCGCCGCACTGGCCGGCATGGTCAACACCTGGCGGCCGGGGGCGCCGCTGCTGCCGAGCATGAGCGACCTCCGGCTGGTGTCGGCGACCGTGGCGATCGCGGTGGCGCGGCAGGCCACCGAGGAGGGCGTGGCGCAGGTGCCGATGACCGACCCGATCCAGCAGGTCTACGACCGGATGTGGCAGCCGCGCTATCCCGACGTCGAGGTGATCTGAGCCTCGCCCCTCCGGCTCCGACGGTGCAGCAGCACCGAGACGGCCAGGATCGCCAGCCCGCCGACCGACAGCGCCGCCCCCACCAGTGACGGGGCGCGCAGCCCGTGGCCGGCGGCGATGACCAGCCCGCCGAGGTAGGCCCCCAGGGCGTTGGCGACGTTGAGCGAGGAGTGGTTCATCGCCGCGCCGAGCGTCCGCGCCGGGCCGGCGACGCTCATCAGCCGCAGCTGCAGGGCGATGACCCACGCCGAGCCGGAGACCGCGACCACCGCGAGGGTCACCAGGGCCGGCACCGGCCAGCGCGAGGTCTGCCAGAGGGCGAGCAGCGAGCCGGCCGACAGCAGGCCCATGAGCAGCAGCGTGCGCAGCACCGACCAGTCGCCCAGGCGGCCCCCGAGCCAGGTGCCGAGCACCGAGAAGGCACCGTGGACGAGGAGGAAGACCGGCACCCACGAGCGGTCCAGTCCGGTGACCTGCTCCACAAGGGGCGCGATGTAGGAGTACATCGCGAACATCCCGCCGAAGCCGACGGCCCCGACGAGCAGCGTCAGCCAGAACTGCAGGTCGCCGAAGGCCCGCAGCTCGGTGCGGAAGGACTGGCGGCGGTCGCCCGGGAAGACCGGCACCCACACGCGGACGAGGACCGCCGTGAGCAGCCCGACGGCGGCGACCGCCCAGTAGACGACCTGCCAGCCCAGCGCCTGCCCCGCCCAGGTGCCGAGCGGCACGCCGGCGACCATCGCGACCGGCAGCCCGAGCATGACCGTCCCGACCGCGCGGCCGCCGCGGCCGGGCGGCGCGAGCGCGACCGCGACGAGCGCGGCCAGCCCGAAGAAGGCGCCGTGCGGCAGCCCCGCCAGCACGCGCGCCGCCACCAGCGTGCCGTAGCCCGGCGCCAGGGCGGTCAGCGCGTTGCCGAGGGCGAAGACGAGCATGAGCGCGACGAGCACGCCGCGCCGGGGCAGCCTGGCTGCCCCGAGGGAGATGAGCGGCGCCCCGACGACGACGCCCACGGCATACGCGGAGATCACCTGGCCGGCCGTCGGGATGTCGACGCCGACGCCCTCGGCGATCTGCGGCAGCAGCCCCATCGTGACGAACTCGGTGACCCCGATCCCCACACCACCCAGCACGAGGGCGAGGACCACCAGGGCGACGTGGTGGGCGTCGGGCGGTCGGTCCGAGGCGCCGGCGGTGGCGCGGCCGGGTGCGGGCAGGGTCAACGAGGAAGCCCTCTCTGGGGCGGCACGGCGGTGGGGACGCCCCGAGCCTACGCCCGCGGCGCGCGACCTCAGCCGTCGACCGCCTCGGCGATCGCCACGAAGTTGGCCCTGCGGTGCCCGTCGGCGCGCTCGCCGAGCGAGTCGTCGCAGGTGATGAGCGCGATCCGCGCCACGTCGTCCTGGTCGCCCCACACCAGGGGCGAGGACTGCAGCCCCTCCTTGGACAGCTGCTGGGTGTCGGTCACGACGAACTCGCGCGTGGAGCCGTTGCCGTAGCCGACGGTCACGACGTCGCCCTCGGTGACCTCGCCCAGGTCGTAGAAGACGTCGGGCTCGTCGTAGTAGACCATGTGCGCCGCGACGACGGCGGTGCCGACCCGGCCGGGGACGACCCTGCCGGTGCCGGTGTACCAGATGGCCTCGCCCTGGTCGGGGTTGATCGTCCCCTGGGCGGTCAGCCCCTCCGGCGCGATCGGCTGCTCGTCCAGACCGGCCGCGGGCACCGACACCCACGCGGGGGCGTCGGGCCCGTCGGCGGCGACCGCGGGACCGGTGGTGCCCGCCAGCGCCCCGACCGCCTGCACCGTCAGCGTGCTCACCCCGAGCGTCGCGACGAGCAGGGCGGTCGGGACGAGCGGACGTGGTCCTCCGGTCATGCCTTCCTCAGGACGGTGGTGCTCGGTGCCCGGGTCGGTGCGGGGGTGCTCAGTGCTGGCCCGGGCGGCGGCGCATCGCCCAGCCGGCGGCGCCGGCACCGGCCAGGACGAGGGCCGCGCCCCCGACCATGCCCAGGTTCGTGCCGCCGGGGCTCGAGGGCCCGTCGGTCTCGACCGGGGGTCCGCTGGGGGCGTCCGTCCCGGTCGGCTCCTCGGAGGGCGCCGGCTCCTCGGCGGGCTCCTCGGTCAGCGCCGGCTCCTCGGCCTCGCCGTCGTCCGCGCCGGGCCGCTCGCCCTCGCTGCCGGCGGGGGCCTGGCAGCCGATGACCTGGCTGATGCTGCCGGGCGAGTCTGCGGGCGTGTCGAGGTTGAAGTGGTAGGTGCCGTAGCCCTCCCACTCGTGCACGTCGTACTCGTCGTCGATCTTGATGACGACGCCGATCCACTCGTTGCCGTCCTGGAGCGTCGCGGCCCAGCTCTCGCCGACGACGACGTCGAGGACGCCGGGCTCGCCGGAGACCTCGGAGACGCCGCAGAGGACGTCGGCGTAGCCCAGATCGGCGAAGTAGCCCTCCCAGTAGGTGCCGTTCGGCTGGCCCGGGATCGCGGAGGCGGTGGCGGCACCGGCCACCAGGACGGCGGCGGCGCCGGCCGCCGCGGCCAGCCCACGGAGCGTGGTGGTGCGCATATCGGTTCCTTTCACGGCGACGCGCGGGGCACTCGCCCCGCCCGTCCTGGTCGGCGGACCGCACCGTCAGTCACTTTAGTCACAACCGTCACGAACGACACTTGTGTAACTTCTGGCGCACGGGCACCATACCGCAGGTCGGGAACGCCGCGGGATCCCGGCGGCGTGTCGCCGCACCGGGTGTGTCGGTGGTCTGCGGTATGAGGAGCCGCCCCGGTCACCGGGCGGCGTCGCGGCGGGGCCGGACCAGGGCGACCAGGGTCCCGGACTCCTCGGGCAGCGAGCCGCCCTGGGTGACGACCCGCGCCTTGTCATCCTGCACGAGGAACATGAGCACCGCGTCGGGCTCCCGCTCGCGGAAGTCGGCCAGGGTGTGCTGCTCGGTGAGCCGGGTCTTGCGCACGGTCATCCCCTCGCGGACCCTCGCCTCCAGCTCGGGCGCGGTCAGCGGAGGGTCGAAGGCGACGTTGGCCGTGAGCTTGCTGGCCGTGCGCTGCTTGGCCGTGCCGGGGACCCCCTCGCCCTGCTCCGGCTCGCCCTGCCGGCTCAGCTGGTAGGTGTTCTGGCTGCCCAGGGTGTGCGCGAACTCACGCGCCGCCGTGGAGTTCGTCATGTCGTCGTAGGTCCCGGCCACGAGGGCGCCGATGCCGGCCAGCTCCATGTCCTCGACGGCGAACTCCGAAAGGATGTGGGTGCGCTCGATGCGCAATCCGGCCATCCGCGCCTGCATCACCTCCGCGGGGGCGAGCGAGACCAGCAGGGTGGGCACGCCCAGCCCCTGCAGGACCCCGGCGGCCTGCCTGGCCCAGCTCGGCGCCCCGGCGAAGAGCACGCCGTTGGGCGTGGTGGTGGCCAGGCCCAGCCGCTCGGCCAGCCGTCCGACACCGAGGCCGTACACCGCCACGGTGACCACGATGGTGACGAAGACCAGCGGCACGAGGTCGGCCGACCCGGCGAGGAGCACGGCGAGCCGTTCGGCCTCGGCCTCCAGCCGCAGCGCCTCCTCGGGGTCGACGTCGAGCGCCCGCGCGTCGAGCGCGGCCTGCTCCGCGGCGTGCTCGATCTCGAG
>QEUR01000211.1 GCA_003577095.1 Acidobacteriota bacterium | reverse complement strand
CCTCGTCGCCTGGCGGGTGCACCGGCGCGGGTGACTCCGGCGCCGAGCCGCGCGGGTGCGCGGCGGGCGGGAGCGGGTCCGCGGAGCCGTCGACCGGCTCGGGCAGGTTCTCCAGGGGCAGGACCTCGTCGGCGTGGCCGGCCGCGCCCGGCTCCCGGGCGTCCCCGCCGCGGTCCGCCTCGGCGCGGCGGGGACGACGCCCGCGCGCCTGGCGACGCTCTCGTATCGTGGCCATCAGGTCGGCCGTCTCGTCCTCGCTGTGGCTGGTGCCCAGGAGCGGATGACCGACGAGACCGCCGGGCAGCGCCTGCTCGTCCTCGCTCAGCCAGCGGGCCTCGTCGTCCAGCGCCTCGATGGAGCGGTCCTGCACGTCGTAGTGCCAGGCGGCACGACGCTCGCGGCCCCCGGCGGTGAACGCGACGAGGACCGTCCACGGGCCATGGCCCTCGGAGCGGGCCGCGTCCCAGGAGGTGGCGCTGACCGGGACGCCGCGCGCCTCGAGCCGCTCGCGCACGCGGCGCTCGAGGGTGTGCGTGCCGTCGGTGCGGCCCTGGGCCCGCACGTGCGCGGCCCTGGCCAGTCCCACCACGTGCTCGCGCTCCGCCAGGACCGGACCCTCGAAGCGGCGCACCCGTTCGGGGTCCCACCCGGTCGCCTCCGCCACCTCCTCGACGGTCCGACCCGCGCGGATCATCGCCTGGACCTCCCGCGGGCTGGCTGCCGGCGCCTGCCCGCCGTCCGCCGGAGCCGGCCGGCGGGGCCGCAGCGCCGCACGGAGGCGGTCGTCCACGGGCACGGCGTAGCGCGTCCCGTCGTCGGCCACGACGACCAGGCGCCCGTCCTCGTCCAGCTCCGCGAAGTCCAGCTGCTGCATGGTTCACCACTGTGCCATCCGGGGGGCGCCCGCCGCGCATGCCACGCCGCCCCGGGTGCGTTGCAGGAGTCTTGGCTACCCTGGTCCCGCCATGCTGACCGGACCTGACCACCTGCGGGTCGCCCTCGACGTCATCGGCATCTTCGCCTTCGCCGTCTCCGGCGGTCTCGTCGGCGTGCGCGCCCGTCTGGACCTCTTCGGCGTCGCCGTCCTGGCCTGGACCACCGGCCTCGGCGGCGGGGTCGTGCGCGACGTCTTCCTCGGCGACGTGCCACCCGTGGGGATCAGCGACCCGCTCTCGGTGGTCACGGTCCTCGTCGCCGGGCTCGTCGTGGTCGCCGTCTACCCGTGGCTGGCCGGCCTGCGCCGCCGCAACCCCGGCCTGCCACTGCGCGGCATCGGCTCGGCCGTGCGGCACCTCGACGCCGTCGGACTGGCCGTCTTCGCCGTCTCCGGCTCCCTCAAGGCCGTCCAGCTGGGTGCGCCGCCCCTGGCGTGCGTCTTCGTCGGCGGCATCACTGCCGTCGGCGGCGGCGCGATCCGGGACGTGCTCGTCGGCCAGATCCCCGAGGTGCTGCGCCGCGAGGTGTATGCCGTGCCCGCGGTCCTCGGGGCGGCGATCATCGTGGTCGCCGACCGCCTCGACGTGCTCGGCGCCGCCGTGATCTGGGGGACCGTCGTCCTCGTCGTCGCGATCCGCGTCGCGGCCATCCACCTCAACCTCAACATCCCCACCCCACCCGACCAAGGAGTCCGCCCGTGAGCCAGAACCCCGCCAGCCCCGCCGACCCCGTGCAGCCGTCGGGCCGCCCCGCCGACCTGCCGGGCAGCCCGGTGGACCCGGTGGCCGCCACCGCCGAGGACGTGGTGACCGAGCTGGAGGAGACCGTCGCCCAGGAGGACGACAGCCGGCTCTTCCCCTACCAGGCGGTCGTGGTCACCTCCTTCGGCGGCCCCGAGGCGCCGGAGGAGGTCATGCCCTTCCTGCGGCGGGTCACGGCCGGCCGGGGCGTCCCGGACGAGCGGCTGGAGGAGGTCGCCCAGCACTACCTGCACTTCGGCGGACGCAGCCCCATCAACGACCAGAACCGGGCGCTCGTCGCCGCCCTCGCCGAGGAGCTGGAGCGCCGCGAGCTCCAGGTCCCCGTGCTGCTCGGCAACCGCAACTCCGAGCCGTACCTGGCCGACACGCTGCGCCGGGCGCACGAGGAGGGGATGGCGCGGGTCCTGGCGGTCACCACCAGCGCCTACTCCAGCTACTCCTCCTGCCGGCAGTACCGCGAGGACATCGCCGCCGCCCTTGACACCCTGGCCGCGGAGGGGCGCCAGGTCGCCGTGGACAAGGTCCGGCCCTACTGGAACCACCCGGGCTTCGCCCGGACCAACGCCCGGCTCGTCACCGAGGCGGTGCGCTCGCTCGCCGGAGGCGGGGACGGAGACGGTGCGCGGGGCGGGGGGACGCCATACCTGGTGCTCGTCACCCACTCGATCCCCACCGCGATGGACGACACCTCCGGACCGGGCGACGGGGAGGGCAACCTCTACTCGCGGCAGCACGAGGAGCTGGCCGCCGCGATCGCCACGGAGGCCTCGGCCACGCTGGGCGTCGAGCTCGAGCACGACCTCGTCTACTGCTCGCGCTCCGGCTCGCCGGCCACGCCGTGGCTGGAGCCGGACGTCAACGACCACCTGCGGGAGCTGGCGGCGCGGGGCGTGCGGAAGGTCGTGCTGGCGCCGATCGGCTTCGTGTCCGACCACATGGAGGTCGTCTTCGACCTCGACACCGAGGCGATGGAGACCGCCGAGGAGCTCGGCCTGGAGGTGCTGCGCGCGCCGACCGTGGGCACCGACCCCGAGTTCGTCTCCGGACTCGTGGACCTGGTGCTCGAGCGGGCCGCCGAGGCGCGCGGCGAGGACGTGGAGCGACCCGCCTGGCCGGGCGCGGCGGCGTGCCCGTCGGTCTGCGCGCCGGGCTGCTGCCCGAACCTGAGGCTGGCCAGGCCGGCGGCGTGCGGGAGCGACTGATGAGCGGCGAGGCGCTGTCCGGGGCGGTGGACGGCGCCGCGCTGGAGCGTCTGGCCGTCGAGCTCGCGGTGGCCGCGGGAGGGCTGGTGCTGCACGAGCGGCCCGCGCGGGTCGACGTGCACCGCACCAAGTCCACCGACCTCGACGTGGTCACGCTCATGGACACCCGCTCCGAGGAGCTCCTGCGCTCCCGGCTCGCCGCGGCGCGGCCGCACGACGCGGTGCTCGGTGAGGAGGGCGGCGGGGTCGCCGGCACGTCGGGGCTCACCTGGGTCCTGGACCCCATCGACGGGACGGTCAACTACCTGTACGACCTGCCCGCGTATGCCGTCTCCGTCGCCGTCGTCAGGGGGGACCCCACGGTGCCCGGGGCGTGGGCGCCGGTCGCGGGCGCGGTGGCCAGCCCCCGCACTGGCGAGCTCTTCCACGGCCGCTCCGGCGGCGGCGCGTGGCTGTCCCGCCTGGACGGCGACGGCGCGCTCACGCCGGCTGAGCCCGAGCGGCTGGCGGTGACCGACGCCGACGACCTCGGGCAGTGCCTGGTCGCGACCGGTTTCGCCTACGACCGGGAGGCACGGCGCGGCCAGGCGGCCATGCTGTGCGACCTGCTCCCACGGGTGCGCGACGTGCGCCGGGCGGGTGCCGCGGCCCTGGACCTGTGCCACGTGGCCGCCGGCCGCGTCGACGCCTACTACGAGCGGGGCGTGCAGCCCTGGGACTACGCGGCCGGCGCGCTGCTGGTGCTCGAGGCGGGCGGCCGGGTCTCCGGGGCGGCCCCCGGCAGCCCGGCGTCGGGGGACATGCTCGTGGCCGGGGGACCGGCGGCGCACGCGGTCCTGCGTGCCGAGGTCGAGCGCCTCGCGCCAGCGCTCTGACCTGCGAGGACGCTTCTCCGACGCGGCGTCGGATTGCGACCCCTCCGGCTGGTGCCGCCCCGGTTGGCGCGGAGCCCCTCCGATAGGGCACAATCCGCCCGACAGCCCACGCGGACGGCGGAGGGGGACGGCGGGCACAAATCCGGCGCCCGATGCGTTCTGCACGGCGAGACAGACATTGGGCCCATTCGAAGGAGGATGAGCATGGCGACCGACTACGACGCTCCACGCAAGACGGACGACGAGCTGAACGAGGACTCGATCGAGGAGCTGAAGGCGCGCCGCAACGACAAGTCGTCCGGCAGCGTCGACGTCGACGAGGCCGAGCAGGCCGAGGGCTTCGAGCTCCCGGGGGCGGACCTGTCCAACGAGGAGCTCTCGGTGCACGTGCTGCCCCGGCAGCAGGACGAGTTCACCTGTTCGCGCTGCTTCCTGGTGCACCACCGCAGCCAGCTGGCCAAGGAGGTCGGCGGACTGCCGGTCTGCACCGAGTGCGCGGCCTGACCCGTCGGCGCGCGGTCCGGGTCTGACCCCGGTGCCGTGCGCCGGCGGTCCCTCACCGGCGTACCCTCGTTGACGATGCTGCCCGACGTCTCCGCCTCCCCCCGCACCGTCCCCGTCGCCCTGCGACGCCTGGACGACGGCCTGCCCGTGCCCCGGCAGGCGCGGCCCGACGACGCCGGCGTGGACCTGCACGCGCGGGAGGACCTCACCCTCGCACCCGGCCAGCGTGCGCTCGTGCCCACCGGCATCGCGATCGCGCTGCCGCCGGGCTGGGCCGGCTTCGTGCACCCGCGCTCGGGCCTGGCCGCCCGCCACGGCATCTCCGTGGTCAACGCGCCCGGCACGGTGGACGCCGGCTACCGCGGCGAGATCCTCGTCAACCTGGTCAACACCGACCGTGCCGAGCCGTTCACGGTGCGCCGCGGCGACCGCATCGCCCAGCTCGTGGTCCAGCAGGTGGCCGCGCCGCTGTTCGAGGTGGTCGACGAGCTGCCGCCCTCCGAGCGCGGTGCCGGCGGGCACGGGCACACCGGCACGAGCACCGCATACCCCCACCCCGACCCGAAGGACTGACCGCCCCGTGGCACTCTTCCGCCGCTCCAAGAACGAGCCCATCCTCGACGAGGAGGTCGAGGACGTCGAGGCCGTCGTGCGGCCGCAGCCCGCCGAGGGCAGGCCCGGCGTCGACCGGGACTGGGACCGCGCCGGCGACGGCCCCTACGACGTGAGCGAGTGGCCGGACCTGGACGGCCGGCTCGACCTGGGCGCGCTGCGGCTCCCGGTCGCCGCCGGCATGCAGATGCGTCTGGACATCGAGCAGGGCACCGGCCGGGTCGTGGGCGTGACCCTCGGGTTCGGGGCGTCGCAGGCCCAGCTCCAGGTCTTCGCCGCACCCCGGTCCCTCGGCCTGTGGGACGAGCTGCGTCCGGAGATCACCCGCGGCCTGGTCGACGCCGGGGGCGCCGCCGAGGTGGTGCCCGGCATGCTGGGCAAGGAGATCCGCGCCCGCATGCCCGGGCGGGCGCAGGACGGCAGGGTCGCCTTCCAGCCGGCCCGCTTCCTGGGCATCGACGGCCCCCGCTGGTTCCTGCGCGTGGTCGTCAACGGCCCCGCCGCCTCCGACGACGAGCAGCTGCAGAAGATCATCGACTTCCTGCGGGGCGTCGTCGTGCAGCGCGGCGAGGAGCCGCGCCCGCCCCGCGAGGTGCTCGAGCTCACCGCTCCAGCCGGGGTCGTGGAGGCCGCGGCCAAGCAGGCCCAGGCGCGCCGCGAGGCGGCCCGCCAGGCCGGTGCCCGCCCCACCCAGGTGCTGCGGACCGGGGACGCCACCGGCGTCAGCGGCGTGAGCACCTCGGTCGACGGTGGGGACGCCGCCCGGGGCCGGCACCGCGAGCCGGAGCCGACGGACGCCCCGAAGGCACCCAACAACCCCGAGTTCACGTGACCCTCGCGCC